>NZ_JAFNMU010000011.1:0-90381 GCF_026537125.1 Gilliamella sp. B2828 | reverse complement strand
AACTCGGTTAGTGTTACGTGAGGTATGGCAACCGGTGATAAGCATTACCAAACTGACGACGGTAATAATGTGTTTCAACATAAGCAGTCCTTCTATGTTAATGTTCGGGGTGAATGAGCCGTTGCCAATCACCCTGTTGGTTAAGGTGCGGTTGGTGCACTTGCAGTAAACGTGTTTTGACGAACTCTTTTTCACTTTTTGCCGGCCAGCTAATTTTCACTATTTGACCAGTATTTTTTTCAATCAGTTCTTTTTCCGCCGGTTTACTGTAAAAAAAGCGTTCGTATTCGGCCGAGCAGTGGGTATAGTGATTTAACACTAAATGCTTTTCAGCATCGGTTAATGGGTAAGTTTGATAACGGTCGGCGGCGTTAATAATTTTCGTTGCCACACTTTGCAGTTCGTTTGGTATAGCATAACCATCTAAAAAGGGCATAAATTTACAATTTTGTTTGACCGCTTCGTTATACATTACCCTTAAAGCGATGCGATCAAGACCAAATTTAATTTGCCGTTTGACACGAATCGCCCCATAAGCATTGGTATAGTTACTGTTATCGTATTTCACGGCGGTGGTCCATTGGTAAAAGTTTTCTTCGTTCAAGCCATAAAATAGATAGTGTAAATCAGGATGTTGCTGAATTTTCACCAAGGCTTTTTGCAGTTTTTGCTGAATATGAGTTGGTTGCCCTAAATGAAGGTCAGTATGTTGATACACATCGGTAATATAAAGGTTTTCTTCAATATCGTTATTGGGGTAACCACCACCAATATCCGAATGGGCACCGGGCATGCTGATTTTTTTAAAATCATCAGGCACATCGTTCATCGAGAAATTATGCCGATATTCGTGTGCCGCTTGAATGTGTAAACCGGCATCGGTCGAATCGGGGTGAATATGGATATCAATATCAAAAGTGTTGGCATCACCCGCATCAAATAAATTTTCAGGACGGGCAATCCCAGCTACGGTATCAAAAATCCCTAAAAAATGGACTCGACCATTCGCTGTCCCTTGCCAATGGTTGCTTTTTTTCCCGTCTAAGGCTTGATTTAACATTTGGGTTAACGGGTTATTGTGACCTTGTTTATTGCCATCGTTGAGTGTATCGGCAACAAAGTTAGTAAAATAACGGGCGGTGGCTGCCCCCCGGCTAAAACCAAATACGTCGTAGCGAATTTGCTGAATCCGTATTTTCTGGGCTTTTCTTAAAAAAATCTTTAATTGTTTTTCAATTTCGGTGATTGCCCGATTAATTTTGCCCTTGATCCCAGTCGAGCCTAATCCCGTACCAAAACCAATATTGCTATCACTTTTACCGGTTTGGCTACCGACACCTTCAATATAGATTTTTAGTTGATAATGTACCGTACCATTTTTATCTTTTGATAATAATGAAAAATCCTTATCCTCATCAGTATCATACATTTGATATAATTTGTAGACATTCGAATGGTCATTGGTGTAACTGGTGCTGAATACAGGAAAAGCGATTTCAGGTGTTTCGCCTCGGGCAAGCGCCTGTTGATATTCTTCACGCATGCTAATGTTAAATGAGTTATTGGCGGTACCGTCAAAAAATATTCCAATGGTCAATATGACTTCAACTGGTCGTTTAATGATTAGTTGATGTACAGCAACTTCCCCATTAGGACCAATTTTTTTTGTCCTGGCGGTGGTGAATGGGCCTGGTTGGTTATTGTCCATAAAAATTTCCTTATACCAGTTGGGTTAATTGTAGATAAATTGAGTTAGGTGAATTTGCATAAAAGACTTTGGTTTGGCCGTTTTTATCGGTTACACCCTGCTGCTTGTGACTATCGGGTCGTACGGTAATATGGGGCGCTAAACCATTCGTTAAAAAATTTATCCGATGAGGGGATCCTTTATTCATATTATTCCAGATAGGTTTCATGCTTGCTAATAATACTTTATCGTTATCAATACTCATTTAACTTTATTTTGACAAAATATGATGGCTTGTTTTATGTATAAACGTGAGTCATACCTGAGTTGAATTCACGTTAATAAATAATCTAAAAAAGAATATAACATACCCTGTTTCGCATATTTTGCAATCTTTTTTTTTAAAATTCTTTAATTCTGAATTATGAGTATAACTTACTGATATCATTAATAAATCAATAAAATTCTCTTGTGATTTGTTGCCTGAGCATGATCAAAAAAGGAGAAACCGAATTGAAATTTTACCGATTGTTTTTGAACATTTTGCACGGAACGTTGATTCAGTTTTAAAAACTGAATCATCATTTTTACTGAAACATACCCTTTTCCTCAAACTTTTTGACAAAATAACGGACGGCAAAGTGATAAAAAATGGGTTTTACCGACCAATAAGATAAGCCAATAAATAAAATTTTAGTGTGATTAATGGATTGTTTGAAAATTGAGTTTTATAAGTAAATGATCATTTAATTTGTAAAAAATATTTAGGAGTGTATACCATCTCAATTTTGTTCTTACCTTCAATCATCAAAGACGAAGCGGTTAACAAAAGGTCTGGTAAAGTGTTGTATGCATCGGCATCTTTCTTATTATCAGTCAGTTTGTTATTTGTTGATTATCTCGGAAAATGGCCTTTAAATGAGCATAATAATAAGTTTTAAATGTTTAATAGAAGAAACATAAAAAAACATCTTTCTTTTTTATCATTTTATTAATAGTTGCTAAATGATGTTAGCAGTAAGATTGAAGGGCAAAAATCGATATTGATCAAATCATTTTGATTGATAAGAAAATAACTTTCGCTTGATATGCGTAAATAATCGATTTTATGGACTTAATTTTATCAGACTGTTTTTTTAATTTTCAATTAACATTTTTTTAAAATGCATTTTAGAGTAAACTATTATGGTTTCAATTACACTTCAAGTTATTTTTAAAATTGATTTCAACTCAATAAAATTTAGTTAGTTCGTGATACTCATTTTTTAACTGTCATTTATCTGCTTATTTCATTTTACAAAACTTTTGGTTGTTTTAATCGGATAGATTCTTGGAGGTTGGACATGTATTTACTCGAAATGGCCCCAAAATTTTTAGTCGCTCTTATCATTTTACTTATTTATGTTAAGTTATCGGGCAAAAGCCAAATAGCCCCTATGTCGCAATTGGATCAAGTTGGTAGTATGGTGATTGGTGCATTAGTGGGCGGGGCACTTCTTAATTCTAATGTTTCTGCATGGCAATCCGCGGGGTTAGTTGCTATTTGGGCTGGGCTACTCATATTGGTTCGATTCATCAAATCCAAAAACTCACGATTACGAGATGCCATAGACGGTGAGCCGATTCAACTCGTTAAAAATGGTGACTTAATTACTGACAATTTTGCTAAGGCGAATTTGCCTGTCAGAGATTTTGAAACGCTGATCAATATTCAAGGTATATGTGCTTTTAGCCAGTTAAAGCAAGTATGGTATGAATTGAATGGTTCATTAACAATTATCAAAAAAGGGGATAAAGATATCGCTGTGCTAATTATAGAAAATGGTGCGATTAGTGAGGATAATCTTGAACAGTTACATAAAAGCGAGACATGGGTTAAGCATGAAATCAAAAAGCAGGGATATGATAATATCGAGGATATTTTTTGTGCGGAATGGTTTGATAATAAACTGCTGGTTTATCCTTATGATGATGTTCGTAAAAATAATAAAACTCGAAAGTCATAAATCATTATTCAGTAAAATGCAATGAGAGGGAACGGAAATTTCCCTCAAATTAAGATTATCGAAGTTGGCTATCTTTGCTGCCACGGCGGTTATACAGACTAGCCGTTTTAGCTAATTGCTTGTCAATCTCTTGTTGGCAAGACAGACAAAATTGTACACCTGGTAATGCTTCTCGTCTTGCTTGCACAATCGGCTCGCCACACTCACTACAAAAATGAGCACTAATTGTGCCATGTTTTAATTGCCGTCTTGCAATTTCGATGGCATCTGCAATAGTACCTTCGATTTGTTGATTAACAGCATCGTCTGATGCCCATCCACTTGCCATAAAATAGACCCCCTAAAACTGTTACGATACAGTGAAAATATGGTGTTTTTTTAATCTATTTCAAGTAATATGAGTAATAAATAATAAAAAATGCATGATCCAACGTGTTGAAACAGAATAAAAGTGAATAAATTTGCCAAAAATAATTTAATCAGGAGGTTATTATGCAACAATACGAACAAGCAACATTTGCCGGTGGCTGTTTTTGGTGTATGGTAAAACCCTTTGATCAGTACGAAGGAGTAATAAACGTAATATCAGGCTATACAGGCGGACATGTTGAAAATCCAACCTATCAACAAGTTTGTTCGGGCAAAACAGGTCACACCGAGGCTGTACAGATAACATTTGACCCTAAAGTTATCAGTTATAAAAAATTGCTTGATATTTTTTGGCAGCAAATCGATCCTACTGATGCTCAAGGGCAATTTGCTGATCGGGGCGATTCTTATCGACCTGCCATATTTTATCACAACGAATTTCAACATAAACAAGCCTTAGCATCAAAACAAGCGCTGCAAGACAGTGGACGATTTAGCAAAAAGATAGAAGTGGCAATTGAACCTGCGGTAACTTTTTATCCTGCAGAAGATTATCACCAAAATTATTACACAAAAGAACCTATGCACTATAATCAGTATTATCAACGATCAGGGCGAAGCCAGTTTATTGCTCAACATTGGCCCAAAAATAAATAAAAGGATACATACTTTATGGAAAACTACCCAGAATATAATAGCAAACTAAAATGGATCCACTGGTTAACTTTTATACTCGTGTTTTTGGAATTCATCTTGTTAATATTCAAAGTGACGATGTCACAATATTTGGGCGGGATGTTTATGGTTTATCTCTTTCATAAATCCTTTGGAGTGGTGATATTTATGTTAACCATCTTGCGCTTCATTGTTATCAAGGAAGATGGGGTACCCGAAGTTTTACCAAAAAAACAAAAATTACAGCGTATTTTGTCCAAATCAACACAAGGATTTATTTATATTTTATTGATAATGATACCTTTATCAGGCTACTTAATGAGCAGCCGATCGCTCAATTTTTTTGGGATTATCTCAATTCCAGCTATTGATATGTCAAATGCAATGTATCAATTGTTTCATATTTTGCATAAAGTGAGTTCATATCTATTAATTGTTTTACTTATTTTACATATTGTAAGTGCTTTATATCATTACTTTTGGATTAAAGATAAAGTTCTTCAATCCATGCTAAAAGTAAATTAGTTATTGTTGAAAAATTCTTAATTAAATAGGTAAGGTGATTTATGAATAATACATTAAAAGAAAAAGCGATATCACAATTAACACCAATGCAATACTATGTTACTCAACAAAATGGAACCGAACCGCCCCATGATAATGAATTCAATGATAATCATCGGGAAGGGTTGTATGTGGATGTTGTATCGGGCGAACCTTTATTTACTTCTTTTGATAAATTCGATTCTGGATGTGGTTGGCCAAGTTTTTCTAAATCGATAAATAACAAAAATATTATTGAAAAACATGACTACAGTCACGGAATGAATCGCATTGAAGTACGTTCAGCAAAAGGTGACTCTCATCTTGGTCATGTATTTAATGATGGTCCAAAAGCTTTGGGTGGTTTGCGTTACTGTATTAACTCAGCGGCTTTACGTTTTATACCTAAGGAAGAACTCGAGTCTGCCGGTTATGGTCAATATTTAGAGCTTTTTGAAAATACTTAATGCATCCACTCAGTACTACAGATTGTTTAGGATGCATTAAATATTTGTTATCTGAATATTTGTTGATTAAATAAACGGAACATAGCTATATCATTGATATTGAGTGCTATTGTGATTATCAATTCGGCATTGTTAATCATTCAATCAAGAAAGCCCATATAAAATTTTAGATATTTAATTATCTGTTTATATAAAATACCCTAGTATTTAATGATATGCTCAATTTTTTCTTTTAAACAAAATATAGCTGATCAAAAGAAAGACTAAGCTAGTTAACATTGAGCCGATAATAGGGTAGATGCCTATTACAATGCTAGCTTGGGCAAAAAGATTATCAGCAATATAAAAGATAAAGCCACAACTTATACCAATGATCACTCTTACTCCCATCGAAACGCTACGCAAAGGCCCAAAAATAAAGGACAGTGCAAGCAACATCATAACAGCAACCGAAAGCGGTTTAATTATTTTCTTCCAAAAAAGTAAATCATAATTTTTAGTATCTTGACCTGAGCTTTTTAAATATTGTGAATATTGGTATAGCCCAGAAGCAGAAAGAGAATCGGGATCAAATGCCACAATGCTTAACTTGTCAGGGGTAATATTGGTTTTCCATTCCATGGAAAGAATGTTGCTTGTTTGAATTTTATTCTGTTGAGTTAAATCGCTTTTTTCAATTTGGGATAATATCCAAACATTATTTTTGAATACACCATTATCGGCATGAGTTATTGATAATAATTTATTATTATCTACCGAATAGATATCAATGTTGGATATTGAACTGTCGCCATTGACATGACCTATATAGATATAATCATTGCCATCTTTAGTCCATAAGCTACCTTGTTGTGCCATTAATGAACTGCCATAGAGTTTTTCTGAACGCATATTTCGTGCTGTTTGCTCACTAATAGGTGCAACCCATTCTCCAATAGCCATAGTGAGAAGTACTAGTGGTAACGCTGTCTTCATGACTGCTAGGGCAATTTTGAAACGACTGAATCCTGCCGTTTCCATAACTATCAATTCACTACGAGAAGCTAACATTCCTAATCCAATTAAAGCACCAAGCAATGCAGCCATTGGAAAAAAAACTTCTAAATCTTTCGGTACCATCAATAGAGAATAAATACCTACAGCAAAAGCATCGTAATCAACTTTTATCTTTCTTAACTGATCAATAAAACGGATAATGCCTGATAGGCTAATTAATAAAAACAGGCTAATGCCGATAGTACTGATAATGGTTTTACCAATATAGCGATCTAAAATCGAAAACATCCTTTTCTCCTTTATGATGCAATATATTTTAAACGAAGTTTACGCATAAATAAGTTATCCCAACAATTTAACATTATGGCAAGAACAAAATACCCTAGATTGATAATATAAAACCATAAGGCTGGATCTAAACGTCCCTTACCTGCATTGGCTTTAATCGAACTGGCTAATAAAAAATAGACCAAATAGAGCAATAATGCAGGAAGAATTTGTGTTAATCGCCCTTGTCTTGGATTTGATACACTAAGAGGAATCACCAAAAATGCCATGAGCGGAACAGAAATAATAAGGGTTAGCCGCCAATAAAACTCAGCTTGAGCTTTTTGTGTTTTTGTTTTGTATAAGTCAGTTAAACCAAATTGTTGAACATTGCTGATTTCATCATTATTAGAATCGAGTTCTTTAGGTTTAATAATACCCATATAATTGTGAAAGTTCGATATACGAAAATCTTTTAGTTGCGCCGTACCTTCATAGCGATTAGCATCATCAAGAGTGATAACTTGATTGCCTTCTGCATCATTTGCTGTTCTCCCCTTATTGGCGATAATGATTGAAGGTCGCTGATTGTTTTTCGGATTAATTTGAGCAATAAAGATATTTTCCAAATTATTTTTATCGACATTACCAATATAGATCACCGAATTTCCATCAGGGGTTTGCTGAAACTGACCCGATAATAAACCAGCTAAACTCGGATTGATTTTAGCATTTTCAACTAATTGTTCTTGTTTTAAGCTTGACCAAGGTCCAAACCAAAGACAATTGATTGTGGTTAATGTGCAAGTGAGAATACAAAGAAAAAATACCACTTGGTAGTTCAAATTCTTTTTTACGCCACAGGCATGCATAGCGACCATCTCGCTATCTGAATATAAACGCCCAAAGGTCACTAAAACGCCTAAAAATAAGCTTAATGGCAAAATCAAATCTGCCATATTTGATACGCCTAATACCAGCAAAGGCATGATTAAATCACGTGGAACATTTCCTTCTATAGCACTAGATAAAATTCTAATTAACTTTTGAGAAAAGAAAATTAGCAATAATATAAATAATATTGCACCTTGTGTTTTTAATGTTTCTTTGACTAAATATCGACGAATTATCACATTTTACCTATCTTCAGTTTTTATAAATTGGACTATTATAATAGGAATTGCTTTGTTTAGTTATCTTTTTGTTGCTATCGCTCAATGAACGGATAGAATGTTACTCATCATCGTAAATTTCATAAAAGAGAAAATCTATGGAAATTATCATCAAAAATAGTAATTCAATTACAAAACCAAAATCAGCATGTTTAGTCATTGCCGTAAATTCAGATAAAAATCAGTTGGATACATTAAAAGAAGTTGATGCGGCGACTAAAGGACTAGTGAGTCAACTGATCAAATCAGGTGATATAAGTGCTGAACTCGGTAAAACTACTTTTTTATATTCCTGTTCATCTGAATTAAACCAAGAGCTTTTATTTGTTGGTTGTGGAAAGTCAAAAGAATTTGATACTTTCCAATCGAAACAAGTTATCCAATCGGTAATTAAAGAATTATTAGCAAAAAAAGTCAAAAGTGTGAATTGGGATTTGTTAACAGTTAAATCATCTTCAAATCCTGAAATTATTAGACAACTACCTAAAATTATTAATAATATGACCTATTGTTTTGATCAATTCAAATCAAAGAAATCACCGATTCCAAGTTTGGATAAAATTACGTTAATATGCAATGATAAAAAGCAAAATGAATCTTTAACAAACGGTTTATTACAAGGACAAATTATTGCTAATGCTATTAGTACCACAAAAACGATAGCCAATATGCCATCAAATATTTGCAATGCTCAATATCTAGCTGATCAGGCCAAGCAATTAGGCAAAAAGCACTCATCTTTAAAAGTTTCATGCTTAGGTGAGAAAGAGTTAGCTAAATTAAACATGAATGCCTATTTAGCTGTAGGTCGTGGTTCTGCAAATGAATCGATAATGACTGTCATTGAATATCATGGCGCTAAAGATAAAAAAGCTCAGCCTTATGTGCTTGTGGGTAAAGGATTAACATTTGATTCTGGCGGGATTTCTATTAAACCTTCTGCAGGTATGGACGAGATGAAGTATGATATGTGTGGAGCTGCGACCGTTTTTGGTGTTATGCAGGCCGTTGCTGAGCTAAAACTTCCAGTTAATGTTGTAGGGGTAATGGCAGGTTGTGAAAACATGCCTGATGGCAACAGTTATCGACCAGGTGATATTCTAACAACCATGTCTGGAACTACGGTCGAAATCATTAACACTGATGCTGAAGGGCGTTTAGTATTATGTGATGCTTTAACCTATGTTGAACGTTATAATCCAAAAACTGTTATTGATATCGCGACCTTAACCGGTGCTTGCATTGTTGCATTAGGTCACCACTATACTGGGGTTATGGGTAATAACAAAAATTTAGTTAACCAATTAGTTTTAGCATCCAATAAAGCTGGTGATAAAGCATGGGAATTACCGATTGATAATAATTTTCAAGAGCAGATTAACTCAACTTGTGCAGACATTGTCAATGCCGGAGGTCGTGATGGCGGAACGATTACTGCAGCTTGTTTCTTATCACGCTTTACCGAAAAATATCATTGGGCTCATTTAGACATCGCAGGTACCGCTTGGCAATCAGGTGCAAAAAAAGGTGCAACAGGTCGTCCGGTAGCAATGTTAATTGAATATTTATTAACGCAATAGACTGATCTTTCATTTTTATGAAAAAAGTGATTTTTTATCTTTTAGAGAACCAAAAACCGGCAAGTGAATCGGGTGTTTTGTTTCATGAAAAACTCGCTTGTGAAAAAATTGCTGAAATCTGGCAAGCTAACAAAAGAATCTTAGTTGCTTGCCAAGATCAGCAACAGGCTGAACGTATAGATGAATACCTTTGGCAACTTGATACTGATCATTTTGTACCACATAACTTAGCTGGTGAAGGATTGAAAGGGGGGTCTCCTGTCGAGATTTGTTGGCCGCAAAAACGCAGTAATGGTCATCGACATATATTGATTAATTTACAAGAACAGTTTCCTGAATTTGCTGCTGTGTATTCTGATATTGTGGATTTTGTACCAGTAAACGAAAAGTTGAAGGATTTGGCAAGAATAAGGTATAAATTTTATAAAGAAGCTGGATTCAATTTAAAAACGATACCTGTTACTTGCAAGTGATTTTATACCATTGCCTTTAAATCTAAAGGCGATGGTATAAAATTGGTTAACTTGAAAGGGTGATGGTACATGCTGGTTCGATGAGAGTAAGCTTATAAAATCGTTTTATTGGCGACATAACGTTATTCTTTATTGAAGCCAATAAAAAGATCAAGAGCCATTTAAAAAAGTGAGTTTTATTTCATCTCAACAAAATCATAATCACCTTTAAAGTTTAAATCTCATTAATTTTATTAAAATTAATCGGATTGAAAATCAATCTGATTAGGCTATAATGCAATCTTTTTTAAAAAGATAGAATAATAATGATTATCGGTTTTATAGGTGCGGGTAAAGTTGGTTGTACTTTAGCGAAGTACTTTTCATTATGTGGTTTTAATCTTGCTGGTTTTTATAGTCGATCTTATGAAGATGCAAAAAAAGCTGGTGATTTCACGCAAAGTAAGGCTTATTTATCGATAAGTGATTTAGTTAAAGATTGTGATTGCTTATTTGTTACTGTATCTGATGGTCAAATATTGTGTGTATGGCAAGAGCTTTGTCAGTTACCTATAGCGAATAAATGGATTGGTCATTGTAGCGGTTTACTCACATCCCATCTCTTTAGTCAAAATAAAACTGTTCATCCCTTTGCTTTTTCATTACACCCCTTATATGCTATCTATGATAGATTTGGCTGTTACTCTGCAATGCCAGGTGTCTCTTTTACACTGGAAGCCAATCCCCGTATCATTCCGCAATTACAAGCTTTGTTTACACCATTGAAAAATCCTTTGGCAATCCTTTCTGCCAGTAAAAAACCTCTTTATCATGCAGCCTGTGTCATGCTCAGCAACCAAGTCATTGCTTTAGTACAAATAGGAATAGAATTACTGAATCAATGTGAGCTCAATAGTGAATTTAGCGAACAAGCATGGCATCCTTTATTTTTGGGTAATGCAAAGAGTACTTGCAAAAAAGGGGTAATTAATGCTTTAACTGGACCGATTGAACGTGGTGATATTAATACTATTAAACAACATATCATGGTCATGCCAGATGAATTAAGACCGATTTATAAACAATTATCAATCATTTTACTTAATATCAGTCGAAAAAAACATCCTAATAAAGATTATCGACAACTAGAATTGGAGCTGTTTTCGTGAAAAATACTATTATAACCTTACAAAAACGTAAAGAAAATCAACAAAAAATTACCATGCTAACAGCATATGATTACACAACGGCCAAACTTATGGATGAAAGTGGAGTCGATTGTTTACTTGTAGGTGACTCTTTAGGGATGGTTATGCTGGGCTATGAAAGTACAGTATCTGTTACCATGGAAGATATGATTCATCATTCAAAAGCGGTGGCAAAAGCGGCTAAAACGGCTTTGGTTGTTACGGACTTACCCTTCATGTCTTATCATACCTCCGCCTATGATGCTGTTTATAATGCAGGGAGATTAATTAAAGAAGGTCAAGCGCAAGCCATAAAACTTGAAGGAGGGCAAGCGTTTTGTGATCATATCAAACGGATTGCTCAAGCTTCTATTCCTGTTATTGCTCATATCGGTTTAATGCCGCAATCCGTTTTAGCTTTAGGCGGTTATAAAGTTCAAGGTAAAGATTATCAAGACGCTAAAAATATTGTGCTCGATGCTTTAGCTGTTGAACAAGCTGGTGCTTCTGCACTTTTGTTAGAATGTGTCCCTGCTGAGTTGGCTAAGTTCATCACAGAGCTTGTCAATATTCCAACCATTGGTATTGGCGCGGGAGTCGGATGTGATGGACAAGTGTTAGTTTATCAAGATATGTTGTCAATGTATGATGGCGTATCTTCAAAATTTGTTAAAACCTTTGCACCGGTAGGTGAACAAATGAAGAAGGCATTTGGTGAGTATTGCCAAGAAGTAAAACAACAACAATACCCTGCATCGATTCATGAGTTTGCGATTGATGATGAAATTATGCAAAATTTGAAAAGTGAATTTTTGAATAGCAAAAAAGGATAAAATGATGAAAGTTGTAACAACGATTAATGAGGTTCGTAAGCAAGTTAACACTTGGCGACAGTCTGGGAATAGCATAGGGTTGGTGCCGACAATGGGATTTTTGCATGAAGGTCATCAAAGCTTAATGCAAGCAGCTAAACAACATAATCAAAAAGTGATTGTGACGATTTTTGTCAATCCTATTCAATTTGGACCTTCAGAGGATCTTGCCAGTTATCCACGCGATTTAGACCGAGATAAAATTGCCTGTGAACAGATGGGCGTTGATCTAATTTTTTGCCCAGACGTCAGTGAAATGTATTCCCCTAATTTTGATAGTTATGTTGATGTAAATGGATTGACGGAATCTTTATGTGGTAAAAAACGCCCAGGACATTTTAAAGGGGTTTGCACAGTTGTAACCAAATTATTCAATATTGTTCAACCGGATCGTGCCTATTTCGGACAAAAAGATGCACAACAATTAGCTGTAATTAAACGTATGGTAATGGATCTGAATTTTAATATTGAAATCATCGGCTGTCCTATTGTTCGTGAATCTGATGGACTGGCTAAAAGTTCTCGTAATAGTTATTTGTCTGAAAGTGAACGAGCAGCGGCGATTTGTCTTTACCAAGCAATTGAATGTGCACAAGCGATGATTGACCAAGGTGAAAAATCCGTTAGCCTCCTTATCCAAGCAATGCGAGAGCTAATAAGCAAACAACCTTTGGCAAAAGTTGATTATATTGAGTTTGTCGATCTCGCTACCTTGAAATCGATTGATTTACTTGCTCAAGACAGTTTATGTGCTTTAGCAGTTTATATTGGTAATACACGATTAATTGATAATTTGATTTATCAACATGATTAATTCAATATTAACTTTAAAATTCATATATAAAAAACCGCTTTTCAATAAGCGGTTTTTTATATCAATTATCAATTGGATAAAGTTTTAATCATATATTAAATCAACGAGTTTATTATTCTGCTAATTTATTGTTTAGCTATTTTACTGTAGAATATAAAGCATTTTTATGCCTTGAATTAGGATTTATGCATCAATTATGAAAAACACGACTTACAATCCACAAGAAATTGAACAACCTATCTATAAACATTGGGAAGAAAGCGGTTATTTCAAACCCAATGGCGACAAATCTCAACCAAGCTACTGTATTGCTATACCACCACCGAATGTAACGGGTAGTTTACATATGGGTCATGCATTTCAGCAAACTATCATGGATGCGTTGATTCGTTATCATCGTATGCAGGGTAACAATACTCTTTGGCAATCAGGTACTGATCATGCTGGTATTGCTACTCAAATGGTTGTTGAACGTAAAATTGCTGCTGAAGAAAACAAAACTCGTCATGATTACGGTCGTGAAGCATTTATTGATAAAATTTGGCAATGGAAAGCAGAATCAGGTGGTAGTATCACCAAACAAATGCGTCGGTTAGGTGATTCTGTAGATTGGGATCGCGAACGATTTACTATGGACACAGGCTTATCCAATGCAGTAAAAGAAGTGTTTGTGAGATTATACCAAGAGGATTTAATTTATCGTGGTAAACGTCTAGTAAATTGGGATCCTAAGCTTCGTACAGCGATATCGGATCTTGAAGTGGAAAACCGAGACGTTAAAGGCTCAATGTGGTATTTACGTTATCCTCTTGCTGATGGTGCCAAAACAGCAGAAGGCAAAGATTATTTAGTTGTTGCCACAACTCGACCAGAAACATTATTAGGTGATACAGGTGTTGCAGTTAATCCCGAGGATCCACGTTATAAAGAGTTAGTGGGTAAATATGTTTTATTACCATTGGTAAATCGTCGTATTCCGATTATTGGTGATGAACATGCCGATATGACTAAAGGTACAGGTTGTGTAAAAATTACACCAGCTCATGATTTTAATGATTACGAAGTAGGGCGTCGTCATCAATTACCGATGATCAATATTTTCACTTTTGATGGTGATGTTCGTACACAAGCAGAAGTATTTGATACCAATGGTGAGGTAAGCACTGTTTACACGACGGAAATTCCAGCAGAATTCCAAAATTTAGAACGTTTTGCTGCACGTAAAGCCATTGTTGCTCAGTGTGAAGCATTAGATATCTTAGAGAAAATTGAACCACATGATCTCACTATTCCTTATGGCGATCGTGGTGGTGTGGTTATTGAACCTATGTTGACAGATCAATGGTATGTTCGAGCGAAAGTGCTTGCTGAACCTGCTATTGATGCTGTAAAAAATGGTGATATCCAATTTGTTCCAAAGCAGTACGAAAATATGTATTTTTCTTGGATGAATGATATACAAGATTGGTGTATTTCTCGTCAATTATGGTGGGGGCACCGTATTCCAGCTTGGTATGATGACCAAGGTAATGTCTATGTAGGTCGTGATGAAGCAGAAGTACGGCGTGAAAACAACTTATCGAGCGACATTGAATTATGGCAAGATGAAGATGTACTTGATACTTGGTTCTCATCCGCACTATGGACATTTTCAACTTTAGGTTGGCCAGAACATACCGATGATTTAGCGACCTTTCACCCAACTAATGTATTAGTAACTGGGTTCGATATTATTTTCTTCTGGGTAGCTAGAATGATTATGATGACCATGCACTTTATTAAAGATGAGCATGGTAAACCACAAGTGCCATTTAAAACGGTATATGTCACAGGTTTAATTCGTGATGAAGAAGGGCAAAAAATGTCTAAATCTAAAGGTAACGTGATTGATCCTTTAGATATGATTGATGGTATTTCATTAGCCAATCTGTTAGAAAAACGTACTGGCAATATGATGCAACCACAGTTAGCTGAAAAAATTGCCAAACGAACAGAAAAGCAATTTCCAAATGGTATTGAAGCACATGGGACTGATGCACTACGCTTTACATTAGCGGCACTGGCCTCAACTGGGCGTGATATTAATTGGGATCTAAAGCGTTTAGAAGGTTATCGCAACTTCTGTAATAAATTATGGAATGCAAGCCGTTATGTATTAATAAATACCGAAGAACATGATTGTGGTTTTAAAGGTGGGGATTTAGACTATTCACTGTCAGACAAATGGATTTTAGCGGAATTTAACCAAACTGTTAAAGCATATCGTGAAGCATTTGATACCTACCGCTTTGATTTAGCCGCTAATATTTTATATGAATTTACTTGGAATCAGTTCTGTGACTGGTATTTAGAACTCACTAAATCAGTATTAGCTAACGGTGAACAATCTGCACAACGTGCTGCTCGCCATACTTTGGTTACTGTTCTTGAAGCGTTATTGCGCCTTGCGCATCCAATTATTCCATTTATTACTGAAGCAATTTGGCAAAATGTGAAAGGGATAATGAATATCAAAGCTGATACGATTATGCTACAACCAATACCAGCATTCGATGAAAAGCATATTAATGAAGAAGCGGTTGCTGATATTAATTGGATTAAAGATGTTGTGATTGCTGTACGTAATATTCGTGCTGAAATGAACATTGCACCAAGTAAGCCATTGCAATTACTGATTCGCCAAGCTTCACCAACAGTTCATCGTATTGTAGGTAATAATATTAGTTTCATTAAAACGTTAGCTAGACTTTCTGAAATCATTTTACTTGATGAAGGTGAAAATGGTCCATTATCCGTAACTAAATTGCTCGATGGTGCAGAACTACTTATACCAATGGCGGGATTAATCAACAAAGAAGATGAATTAGCTCGTCTTGAAAAAGAGATTACTCGCATTGATAATGAAATAGCCCGTATTGCGAATAAATTATCAAATGCCAGCTTTGTTGACAAAGCACCTGCCGTAGTGGTTGCTAAGGAAAAAGAAAAACAACAAGGTTATATTGAGGATAAAGCAAAACTGCAAGAGCAGTATTCTGCAATCAAGAATCTATAATTTAGGAATACAAAATCTCTCGTTAATTTTATTAGCGAGAGATTTTTCTACCAAAAGCCTAAAATTTATAACCCACACCAAACATTGCAACCCATGGGTCTAATTGATAATTAGCCGTTACTTTAGTATTACCTAAATGCGTTGTTGCTTTAGTTTCAATATCAATATAACGTAATTGTGCATTAATAAGCCAATTTTGATTAATGGAATAATCAACCCCAATTTGCGCAGCTAAACCCCAAGAGTTATCAAGATCTAAACCATGGAATCCTGCTTTTTTAGCTTCACCACTGAGTTTTTCATCAAAGAAGAAAGTATAGTTTACCCCAACACCAACATAAGGCTGAAATTCAAATTTTGAATCAAGGGGATACCAAACAGCACTTAATGTGGGTGGTAAATGCTTAATTTTACCAAGATGAGCACCTGACAACCCCGTTGAATTACCACCGCCAAGTTTAACTTGATGGCTAAAAGGCGTTGCGGCTAATAGCTCGATACCGATGTTATCGGTTATCATATATTGAAAATTTAAACCAATTTGCGTGTCATTATCGACCTTTGCTTTTAAATCGCTTTTTGCTCCACCGACTTTTACATGATCGCTCTTATCTTCTGGATGAACATAAACAGGACCACCACGGATAATAATTTCATTCGCCTGATGGGCATAAACCATTGAACTGGCAAATCCCATTGAAATAAGCATTGCAATAGATGATATTTTCACCATTTCCCCCTAATGTTATCTTATAATTCACAATTTGATGATCGTTAAATGAAACTTTTATAAAATTTTATTCACTCGTTGTCCATTCATAACTTGGTTGATGTCATATTAAGCTAATATTAAGCTATATAAAGAATAGATTTGGAGATCATAACCTATTCAATTTTTTGATAATATCACAAAATATTCGATAAATCTGAGAGTTAGATCAAAGTTTATATAAAATCTATGGGTTGCATTAATCTTAAAGCTTAGATAAAATAAAAAAATATTTAGTGGGTTGTTAGCTCAGTCGGTAGAGCAGTTGACTCTTAATCAATTGGTCGCGGGTTCGATCCCCTCACAACCCACCATTAAAAATCTTCCTTTTCAGCGATATTCAAAATTAACCAGCTATCTAGTTTACTTATCATTTAAAATAACAATATAGTTGTAAAACTCTAGCAGGTTTTGATTTTATACCTTTTAGGGTGATCAAATTGAACAATTTAAGCTTTTAAATCTGATTTGTTGAAAGTTAGGATTAAGACTACCATTTTAAACAATGTAGGTATCTGAATGAACTCATATTTTTTTCTTTTTTTGGCGATAATTTGTGAAGTGATTGCGACTTCTTCATTGAAGTTATCCAATGGCTTTACTCATTTGGTTTTTTCTATCATTACTATCATTGGATACAGTGCTTCTTTTTATGTACTGTCACTAGCGTTAAAAACTATCCCTGTTGGAATTGCTTATGCGATTTGGTCAGGAATCGGGATCGTTCTTATTAGTTTAATTGCTTGGATTTTTATGAAACAAACTTTAGATCTTGCCGCCTTAATTGGTATGGGATTTATTATGTTTGGTGTTGTGATCATTAATCTTTTTTCGAATGTGTCTGGGCATTAAATTTTTAAACAAGTAATTTAATCGCACAGTTGTTAATGTTCATCATTATTTTTTGTAGAATAATCGTGTCAGTTGTCTCATATTGGTAATATGAACATGCTGGTAATGGTATACAGAATTAGATCTGGTTGATCATGATGTAATTTTTCACGTTGAATTAATTTTAATGGCTTACCTTTCAGTGTACAGAACTAAAAGCGATTGGTCATTGTACAAAAAATCAATACATGACCAATATGATAGAGCTATGGATATAAGCTGCAAATTCATTAAATCTAAACCCATTCTCATTTCGCTTACCGGCAGACTGTTATTTATCCGGTTTTATTTTACCGTTAAGGCATTTTTTGAAGAACAGACTGTTAATTGCATTAGCGATTTACCTTGTTGAATTGTTGGTTTTAGCATCAGTTGAATCATCAATTTCACCATCATAAAAATGCGGGAATAATCAACTAACGGTCGGGTCATGCGTGATGGTTATCAAGACCAGTGATCAATACGTTTTTTCAGTATTACTGCTAGTTGTAGTAAGAAAAACTGCTAAGGTTTTTTCATCGTTTATTTTTGCAGTGCATAATATAACACCAATGAAACTTATAAATAAGTTGTAATGATAAAAGTATTTAGTAATGTTGTACTTAAATTCGTAATAAAAGCAATAAAACATTTCTGATTAGATGATGAGTTAATTAAGTTAGAGTTGAAAATTCAAGATGAAACTTAAATGGCAATCATCTCCATCAAACTTTTTTCAATCGCATTGCAGACTAACGTCCTATTGTCAGAAAAAACATGTCTGTTTTACCGCATTTAGAAAATGATTTCACTTCATTAAAAAATAGCGGAATTTTTAAACTTAGCAGAGAATAAACTCTTTTTTATTTATTCGCTCTACAAAAAAGCTCGACTTAAGTATATACTCTTTATCAATTTAATTGCTTTATCTTGGCTTGTTTTGTTGGCGTAATGCAATTAGCCATATTTGTTTTCATCAATTTGTAAAGGATCATTGAGTATGATTTTAGGTAATATTAACCATTTGGATTTAGTCCCATATTTACCCGACAGAATTAAGCAATCAATTGAATACATTAAAGATAATGTCAACATTAACACACCAGTAGGACGTTATGATATTGATGGCGATAATGTGTTTTTTATGGTGTCTGATAGTACTTTACGCCATATATACGAGGCTAATCCTGAATTTCACAAAAAATACCTTGATGTTCAAATTGTATTGGAAGGACAAGAGGGAATCGCAGTAAGTACATTACCACCTCATACTAAGGTGTTAGACGATAAATTAGCTGATAATGATATTGCTTTTATCGAGACACCATCAGAAGAAACCATGATAATATTACAGTCGAACGATTTTATTGTCTTTATACCCAACGAAGTTCATAAACCGCTTTGTTCTATCAATAATAAGATTACAACGGTTCGTAAAGTAGTGGTTAAAATCGCATTGGATTATTTATAATTAGGTCAAGGATACAACAATATGGCTACAAATATCGCTGTTATTGGCGAATGTATGATTGAATTGTCGATGAAGCAAGAATCGACAACACGCAGTTTTGGTGGTGATACACTTAATACATCGGTCTATTTATCACGTTTATTACAAGGTAAAGAGTTTATAATTCACTATGTAACGGGATTAGGCACTGATCCTTTTAGTCAAGAGATGGTGGACAGTTGGCAAAAAGAGCACATTAAAACTGATTTAGTACAAAGAATGCCGGATAAGATGCCAGGTCTTTATTCAATTGTCACAGATGATCAGGGTGAGCGTTCTTTCTATTATTGGCGTAATGATGCTGCGGCAAAGTTTTGGTTGAAAACAGCCGAAACAGAAAAAATAGCTGAACAAATTGCTCATTGTGATTATGTCTATTTGAGTGGTATCAGTATTGCGATTTTAGATGCGGAAAGTATTCTTAAATTAGTCGATCTTTTAAAACGAGTGAAAACTAACGGTGGTAAAGTGATTTTCGATAATAACTTCCGTCCACGTTTATGGAGTAGCCTTGATTTAGCTCGAAGCGTTTATCGTGATATTCTGAGCTATACCGATATTGCATTTTTAACGTTAGATGATGAAGATTTGCTGTGGGGTAAATTACCTTATGAGCAAGTGATTGAGCGCACTAAAAACTTTGGTGTGAATGAAATCATCATTAAACGAGGTAGCGATAGCTGCATTGTTGATTGTGTTGAGGGCCGCTTTTACATACCCGCTAATAAAATCGTTAAGGATAAAATTATCGATACAACAGCAGCAGGGGATTCATTTAGTGCGGGTTACCTTGGAGCACGCTTAAGCGGTCGAAACCCTTCACAATCAGCATTACAAGGGCATTTAGTTGCCGGTACGGTAATCCAATATCGTGGTGCAATTATTCCTTTAGAAGCAACTCCAAAATTAATCGATTAATATCAAATAACTAAAAAACGGTCTTTGAAGACCGTTTTTATTTTAGCAAGTAGATTTGTCAAAAAGTTTCAGGTTATCGATACGTTTGAGTATATAATAACAAATATATTGTAGTAGTACATATGTGGTATATTTAATCGATTATTACTGGTACAATATACAGTTTATTTCCAATTCAATTCGTTTAAAACACACAAGAAGAGATCTATGTCAATCAAAGATATCGATATTCGTGGTGCGCGAACGCACAATCTAAAAAATATTAATGTAACCATTCCAAGAGATAAGCTGGTAGTGATAACTGGGCTTTCGGGATCGGGTAAATCTTCGTTAGCATTCGATACTCTCTATGCTGAAGGGCAACGACGTTATGTTGAGTCATTATCGGCTTACGCACGTCAATTTTTATCCTTAATGGAAAAACCGGATGTTGATCATATTGAAGGTTTATCACCAGCGATTTCGATAGAGCAAAAATCCACTTCGCATAATCCGCGTTCAACAGTGGGAACAATTACCGAAATTTATGATTACTTGCGCCTGCTTTTTGCCCGAATTGGCGAACCTCGCTGTCCAAAACATGATTTACCTTTAGCTGCCCAAACAGTATCACAAATGGTTGATAGCATCATGGCACTACCGGTTGAAAATCGTTATATGTTACTTGCACCTGTAGTGACTGAGCGTAAAGGTGAATTTGTTAAGTTGTTTGAGCAATTATCAGCGAATGGCTACATACGCGTTAGAGTCGATGGTGATGTCTATGATTTGTCTGATCCGCCAACACTTGAACTGCAAAAAAAGCATACTATTGAAGTTGTTGTTGACCGTTTTCGTATTCGTGATGATTTAAAACTGCGCCTTGCAGAATCAATTGAAACCGTACTTTCTATTACCAATGGGATTGTAAAAGTTGCCGATTTGGATAACCCACATGCAGAGGAACATCTGTTTTCGGCTAATTTTGCTTGTCCAATTTGTGGTTACAGTATTTCAGAGTTAGAGCCTCGATTATTTTCATTTAATAATCCAGCAGGTGCATGTCCAGAATGTGACGGTCTTGGTGTACAACAATATTTTGATGCTAAACGCATCGTTCAAATGCCTGAAGTTTCATTAGCAGCAGGCGCAATTAAAGGTTGGGATCGTCGTAACTTTTACTATTTTCAGATGTTAAAATCACTGGCTGAACACTATAAATTTGATATCGATCAGCCATACGAAAAATTGCCTGAAAAAATTAAAGATATTTTATTAAATGGATCAGGTAAAACTGAAATTCAATTTACCTATTCAAATGATCGTGGTGATGTTGTTAAAAGAGTTCATCCATTTGAAGGAATTATTAATAATTTAGCACGACGTTATAAAGAAACCGAATCACAAACCATTCGAGAAGAGTTATCAAAGTATATTAGTAATCGTCCTTGCCCTTGCTGTCATGGGTCAAGGTTATGTACAACGGCAAGACATGTATTTATTAATGACACCAATTTGCCAACTATTAGTGATTTAAGTACTCAACAAGCAAAAGACTTTTTTGATAAATTATCATTAACAGGGCAACGTGCACAAATAGCTGAAAAGATTTTAAAAGAGATCAACGACCGTTTGCAGTTTTTAATCAATGTTGGACTCAATTATTTAACCCTATCACGTTCTGCTGAAACGTTATCAGGTGGTGAAGCACAACGCATACGATTAGCTAGCCAAATTGGTGCGGGTTTAGTTGGGGTGATGTATGTGCTTGATGAACCGTCTATCGGTTTACATCAACGTGATAATACCCGTCTTATCGATACATTAACGCATTTACGTGATTTAGGTAATACCGTAATTGTGGTTGAACACGATGAAGAAGCCATTTTGGCAGCAGATTATGTTATTGATATCGGACCTGGAGCAGGCGTACATGGTGGTGAAGTGGTTGCACAAGGTACGCCTAAACAAATTATGGCGTGTAAATCATCATTGACGGGACAGTATTTGTCAGGAAAGCAAAAAATTGAAATTCCTACTAATCGTACTAAAGTCGATAAGACAAAGATGTTATCACTCATTGGTGCAACGGGTAATAATCTTAAAGATGTGACATTAAATATCCCCGTTGGATTATTTACTTGTATTACTGGGGTGTCAGGGTCGGGTAAATCAACGTTAATTAATGACACGTTATATCCATTAGCACAAAATGAACTTAATGGTGCAGAAAAAAGTGACATAGCACCTTATAAAGCCATTGAAGGACTGAGCTATTTTGATAAAGTGATTGCGATTGATCAAAGTCCTATTGGGCGTACACCTCGCTCGAACCCAGCCACCTATACGGGTTTTTTCACTTCTATTCGTGAACTTTATGCAGGCGTGCCCGAAGCTCGAGCTCGAGGTTATAATCCAGGACGATTTAGCTTTAATGTTAAAGGTGGGCGCTGTGAAGCTTGCCAAGGCGATGGTTTAATCAAAGTAGAAATGCACTTTTTACCTGATATTTATGTGCCTTGTGATCAGTGTCATGGCGCGCGCTACAATCGTGAAACCCTTGAAATCAAATATAAAGGCAAATCAATTAATGAAATTTTAAATATGACGGTTGAAGAAGGTCGTGAATTTTTTGATGCCGTACCCATGATTGCCCGCAAATTACAAACGTTGATTGATGTAGGATTGGCTTATATTACTATTGGTCAATCAGCCACAACTTTATCTGGTGGTGAAGCTCAGCGAGTAAAACTTGCCAAAGAGCTATCTAAGCGCGATACTGGTAGTACGTTATACATCTTAGATGAGCCGACCACAGGTTTACATTTTGCTGATGTAAAACAATTGCTTGCACAACTTCATTCGCTACGCGATAAAGGCAATACTATTGTTGTGATTGAACATAATTTGGATGTAGTTAAAACGGCTGACTGGATTGTCGATTTAGGTCCTGAAGGGGGAAATGGTGGCGGTGAAATCATTGCTGAAGGAACCCCTGAAGATGTGGCAAAATCGAAAAAATCTTTTACAGGACAATATTTAAAACCGTTACTTGAAAAACAATAATGCAAATCAACTTTATTGTTATTAGAAAATAAGTGAATCATAGGAGAGCAGTTTGACATTACAAGTTTTATTGATGGTCATCATCGCCTATTTCAGTGGTTCACTTTCAGGCGCTTTAATTATTAGTCGAATAATGCATTTGCCCAATCCATCGGAGCATGGTTCACATAATCCTGGCGCAACTAATGTGTTGCGCATCAATGGTAAGTTACCGGCAATGATTGTATTAGTGTTTGATATGTTAAAAGGCGCAATACCGGTTTACATTGCTTATCGTATCGGAATTTCGCCTTTTTTCCTTGGTATTGTTGGAATTGCAGCTTGCCTTGGTCATATTTTTCCTTGTTTTTTTGATTTTCGTGGCGGTAAAGGAGTAGCAACCGCATTGGGCATGATGATGCCAATAGGGTTAGATTTCACTGGTTGTTTTATTTTAACTTGGCTATTGACACTGTTGGTAACGGGTTATTCATCCGTTGCTTCTATTGTTGGATTTCTTTTTGCGCCATTGTTTGTTTGGCTGTTTAAACCAGAATTGACTTTACCCGTTACCATGCTCTCATGTGTTATTATAATTCGTCACAGCAGCAATATTATTCGACTTTTCAAAGGGCAGGAACCGAAAAGTTTGCATTTCAAAAGCAAAAAAAAATAATGAAGTTATTGTCAATTAGCATGAGTCACGGTTTTTTATGTCATGTTGCAAGTAACAACTTAGTTAATTTATGTAATTTTATTTCAACGGATTTTCATAACAAATCATAATTAAATTGAAATAATAGCGTATTTCTTGTTTTATAGATTATTGAAACAAGGTATCATTAATATTAAATAAAATATATGGTAACAAAATAGATTCATGCAAATTAGCCCATTATTAGACTCACTTATGGAAGCATTACGCTGTTTACCAGGAGTTGGACCTAAATCCGCACAAAGAATGGCCTTTCATTTATTACAACGCAATCGGCAAGGTGGTATTAAATTAGCTCATGAACTTCATGAAGCAATGATTAATATTGGTCATTGTAATGATTGTCGAACCTTTACTGAACAAGAAACTTGTACAATTTGTGCAAATATTCGTCGCCAAAGCAGTGGACAACTTTGCGTAGTTGAAACACCTGCTGATATTGTTGCTATTGAACAAACTGGTCAGTATAGTGGGCGTTATTTTGTCCTATTAGGCCATCTCTCACCGTTAGATGGCATTGGTCCAAGCGATATCGGTCTGGATTTATTGAAAAAAAAATTAGCATCGGAAGCAATTAATGAAGTGATTTTAGCTACGAATCCAACTGTTGAAGGCGATGCTACTGCTAATTATATCGCGCAAATGTGTGGTGAATTTAACGTTGTGGCAACAAGAATTGCCCATGGTGTACCAGTTGGTGGTGAACTTGAAATGGTTGATGGTACAACCTTATCGCACTCATTTGTTGGACGTCAAAAAATTGAATTTTAACTGAATGATTAATTATCAATAAAATGTTTAGCGGGTTTGATAGAAAAGAAAGATAGAAGAGGGATTATATGAAGTATAAAGCGGTTGCGTTCGATATGGATGGTACATTATTAACTACAGATCGGCTTGTATTACCTGAAACAGCAGACATGATCAAAAAAATCAGTTCCAAAGGGGTAAAAGTGATATTAGTATCTGGTCGTCACCATAGTGTTATTTATCCTTACTATTATCAACTTCAATTATCAACACCGGCGATCTGTTGTAATGGCACTTATCTTTACGATTTCGAAAAACAACAATCATTAGCGGCCAAACCAATGACCAAAGAGCAGGCTAAAACTCTACTTGAACTGATTCATCAATTTGGTATTCATACCTTAATTTATACCGATAGAGTGATGACATATGAAGTGCTTGACGATCATCTTGAAGGATTTTTTAAATGGGTTCATTCGTTACCCGATTTTTTACAACCCGAAATTGACAAAGTAGAGAGTTTTGAAAAAGTCATTGACGAAGCTAAAGCCGTTTACAAGTTTGCAACCAGTAGTCATAACATTCCAGTTTTACAAGCTTTTTCTAAGGCAGTTGATGAGATTGGTTGTTTTTCATGCGAATGGTCTTGGTCAAATCGTGCCGATATTGCAATAAAAGGCAATACGAAAGGTAATGGTCTAAGACATTGGGCCTCGCTTGAAAATATCGATTTAAGCGAAATCGTTGCTTTTGGCGATAGCTATAACGATATTACTATGTTATCTGCTGCTGGATTAGGGATTGCGATGGGTAATGCCGATGAAGAAGTCAAAGCCAACGCCAGCTATGCTATAGGCGATAACAACCGTCCAAGTATAGCATCCGAACTTGAAAATTTGTTTTTATAAATAAAACGCGATGTTTGAAATTCTATATTACGATAATGATTTAATTGCGATAAACAAGCCAAGTGGTTGGCTTGTGCATCGCAGTTGGTTAGATAAACATGAAACAGTAGTGGTGATGCAAACATTGCGTGATCAAATTGGTCAGCATGTATTTCCGATACATAGACTTGATAGACCGACTTCGGGTGTTTTACTCTTTGCTCTATCCAGTGAAATTGCTCGTTTAATGTCCGAACAATTTGCCACAAAGCAGATTGAAAAAACTTATCATGCCATTGTGCGCGGTTATGTTGAAGGTGAAGCTGTTATTGATTATCCTTTAGTTAAAGAACTGGATAAAATTGCGGATAAATTTTCTGATAGCAATAAAGTTGCTCAAGACGCCGTAACGACTTATCGAGGGATAAGTAAAATTGAAGTGCCAATTAAAGTCGGCAAATTTGATACAGCCCGTTACAGCTTTGTTGAATTGAAACCTAAAACTGGTCGTAAGCATCAATTACGTCGGCATATGAAACACATTTTTCATCCAATTCTAGGCGACAGTAAACACGGAGATTTACATCAAAACCGTGCCTTTGCCGAATTTTTTGCTATAAAACGGCTAATGTTGCATGCAAGTAAGTTACACATGATTCATCCAATTAATCATAAATCTATTGTCATTGAAGCCAAGTTTGATCAACAATGGCAAGATATCCTTGAGAATTTTATATAATAAGATCACATCACCATCAAAGTCGTTTGCTAATATTCTAATAAATAGTGTGATTTTTATACTTCATTGTGATTTTTTATTGTATAGCAAGTAAGAATTGCATGAACTTATATCAATCCTATTGGAAATAAAAATGCGATTGTTGGTAAATTTTTTTAATGCATTTTTTATTAGTGCTTATGGCAACTGCATATTCTATAGAAAAATCACCCTCAGTAATTATCAAAGAATTTATTACGCTCTGTATAAAAGTAAATATTGATAAAGTTACCAGCCCGCTGAAGTTTCCTCAAATGAAGGTTAGCTGAGAGAGATTTATATAAAGATAAGTAAAAACAACATATAATTAGCCTTAGGTCAAGCAACATAAGATGTCAAACAGCAAGGCTGAAATGAAAAAGTTGAATGTATTTTTGTGCACAATACCAATGGAGAAAAATAAAAGCAATAGTTAAAAAAAGGCTAGTATCAGAAATAGTCCTAAAAAATAGAAGATTGCACTTCAGTTGAAAACAACAATGAAAGATTATTGAAATTTAACTAGAACGTTTATTTGAAGAATATTGATTAACAGCAAAGGTAATAAAAGGAAATACAATCTTTGCCTATTTTTGACTGGCGATTAACATTTTCAAATGCTAGTGCTAATCATTTGATATTACATGAGACTATTAATATCCAATATGAAATTGAGGTATTATTTTACAATAAATTGACTTTACAAACTATTGAATATTAATTGAATAAACTTTGACGATGCTTAACCCTTAGATTACACTAAGCGTAAAATTTATTATTAACTTGATTCAATATGATCCCTCGATTATCAAATTCGCCTCAACTCGATGAGGTCACAAAAACATACTTAATGGCACTTAACGATTCAGGCTTTATGGGTGATATAGCAAGTGATTATGCTTCATGTTTGACCATGTCGACTGATAACAGCATTTATCAATTAATGCCACAAGCAATAGTGTTTCCTCGTTCAACTGATGATGTTCAATTAATCATGCAGTTAGCCAACCAAGAACCATTTCAAACTCTGAAATTTACACCAAGAGGGGGAGGTACAGGAACCAATGGACAATCTTTAAATAGTGGTATTGTGGTTGATCTTTCTCGTTATATGAATCGAATATTAGCGGTCAATATTGAAGAAGGCTGGGTCAAAGTTGAAGCTGGAGTGATTAAAGATCAACTCAATGAATATTTAAAACAGTACGATTACTTTTTTGCACCTGAATTATCCACCAGTAATCGGGCAACTATTGGTGGAATGATAAATACCGATGCATCAGGACAAGGATCGATGATCTATGGGAAAACCTCTGATCATACTTTATGCATTAAAGCCGTATTAGTCAATGGTGAGATCCTTGAAACGAGTAAAAAAAGCATTGCTGAAGTTGAGGATCTGGCAACTCAATCAATGATTTACCGTACGGTATATGAATATTGTAAAAATCATCGTCAACTTATTTTAAATAAATTTCCTAAATTAAATCGCTTTTTAACGGGTTATGATTTGAAAAATGTTTTTAATGATAATCTAACTGAATTTGATTTAACACGTATTTTAACCGGCAGTGAAGGATCATTAGCCTTTGTTACTGAAGCTAAATTGCACATTATGCCCAAACCAAGATATCGTTTTTTAATGAATATTAAATACGACTCTTTTCAATCTGCATTAAGTAATGCTCCTTTTTTAGTTAATGCTGAAGCATTGTCTGTTGAAACTGTTGATTCAAAGGTTCTAGGACTGGCTAAAGAAGATATTATCTGGCAATCGATTAAAGAGTTAATTACCGATGTTCGCGGGCATGATATGCAAGGTATCAATATTGTTGAGTTTGCTGGTAATGATTATGAATTGACTAAAGGTAAAATGGATAAATTAGGTAAACAAATAGACAAACTCATAATTAATCATTCCTTAGGTATCCTAGGCTATCAAACGTGTGAAAACTTAGATGAGATTGAAAAGATCTATGCTATGCGGAAAAAAGCAGTGGGATTACTTGGTAATGCTAAAGGAAGGCAAAAGCCGATTCCCTTTGTTGAAGATACCTGTGTGCCTCCAAAACATTTAGCAGATTATATAACTGAATTTCGTGCTTTACTCGATAGTTATCATTTAACTTATGGGATGTTTGGTCATGTCGATTCAGGAGTATTGCACGTTCGCCCAGCATTGGATATGTGTGATCCTGAACAAGAAAAATTGATGAAAAACATTTCTGATCAAGTTGCCGTTTTAACCGCTAAATACGGTGGATTATTATGGGGTGAACATGGTAAAGGTTTTCGTAGTGAATACAGTTCTGCTTTTTTTGGTGAAGCGTTATATCAGGGGCTGAGAATAATTAAAACTGCTTTTGATCCTCATAATCGTTTAAATCCAGGAAAAATTTGTCAACCTTTACACAACAACGATGGCATGTTAAAGGTCGACTCGATTACGCGAGGCTTTTATGATCGCCAAATTCCACTGGGAGTTAAAGAGGTTTTTCATGGAGCAACAGAATGCAATGGTAATGGTCTTTGTTTTAATTTTGATGTGAATAGCCCCATGTGCCCATCGATGAAATTATCAGGTAACCGTGTATATTCACCAAAAGGTCGAGCAACTTTAATGCGAGAGTGGCTACGTTTAATGATTGAATCAGGTATGACAGAACAGGAACTTAATTCACTTTTACCTACGAAACATAGCACATTAGTTGTTTTTGCAAAAAAAATGGCTTACACCGTCAAAGCAAAATTTGGGGAATATGACTTTTCTCACGAGGTCAAAGACTCAATGAATCATTGCTTGTCATGCAAAGCGTGTGCAACACAATGTCCAATTAAGATTGATGTACCTGATTTTAAAGCGCGTTTTTTGCAGTTATATCACACCCGTTATCTAAGACCAATACGCGATTACTTGGTTGGAAATATTGAATCTTACCTACCTTTGATGGCGAAAGCACCACGTTTTTTTAATTTTTTTATCAAGATGCCTTTCACCGAATATGTTACCAATAAAACCGTTGGCATGGTCAGCTTACCTATGTTGTCGGTGCCAACGCTAAAAAAACAAATGGTGAATCATAACACTGCAAATATTAAACTTGAACAATTACAAACTCTTTCAGAAGAGGAACGATCTCAATATGTTCTAGTTGTTCAAGATCCGTTTACTAGCTATTATGATGCCAAAGTGGTTTATGATTTTGTCCGTCTAATTGAAATGTTAGGATATAAACCCGTTGTGTTACCTTTTGTACCAAACGGTAAAGCTCAGCATATTAAAGGGTTTTTAAAACAATTTGCTAAAACGGTACAAACCGCGTCAAGAGTTTTATCACACATTGCTAAATTGGGCATACCCATGGTTGGGGTCGATCCCGCATTGGTACTTTGCTATCGAGATGAATATAAACTAATACTTGGGGATAACGACAGTGATTTTAAAGTATTGCTTTCACATGAATGGTTAATCAATATTGCTGTCCGCCTATCAGACAGCATGCAATTAAGAACAATAGATAAGGAAAAATGGTATTTGCTTGGTCATTGTAGTGAAACGACACAATTACCCGCCAGTAATCAGCAGTGGCAGCAGATTTTCAAGCAATTTGGTGTTGATTTGCAACCCATCCAAGTTGGGTGTTGTGGTATGGCAGGTACGTATGGGCATGAAGTTAATAATCTTGCTGCATCGAAACAGTTATATGAGTTATCATGGCAAAAAGCCTTGTCTCATTATCCTAAAGAACGTTGTTTGACAACTGGTTATTCTTGTCGCAGTCAGGTTAAACGATTTGATAAGTTTATTTTAAAGCATCCTATCCAGGCATTATTAACGATGATGCAAGTAAATTATCAATAATTAATTGAGTCAAAATTTCCTAAGTTTTAAAGCAAAAGCGCAAGGTATTTGCGCTTTTGAAATGATGAATATAAAAATTGTTATTCCAAATAAATATCTTGCAGGGTTTTAAAATCTTGATCTGTAAAACCTAATTCTTGTTTAATGTAATTCTCTGGTGAGCCAGCAACTTTTTTCATTGTATTAAGAATTTCGATTATAAAACTAACACGGGTATCAATTAAACTTAATAAATAACCCAGTACATCTTCATCATCGGTAATTTTACGATAAGCTTCCATTTTGATTTTATTTCGTTCTAAACGATTCTCATGAGTTAACATATAATCATATATCATATCCGATTCCGATAGACCTAGCATAATTTGGATCAATAATACACCATATCCAGTTCTATCTTTACCGCCACGACAGTGTTGAAGGCTTGGGCTGTTGTTGGCATCTAAAACGACTCTGAGCATTTGTCGATAAGCATTTTTGGATTTTTCACTCAATACAAAGCCTCGATATTGTTCAAGGACTTGTACGCCTTCTCCGTTGACGAATTCTCGAGGAATATCTCTTAACACGCTTTCAATTAATGCTTGATCTTCATTGCTTGGGTCAGCAGCAAATTGAGCAGCAAGTTCAGCCGTTTGCGCAGATGCATCTAAATGATAGGTCTTTATTTCGCCAATTGATGAATTGGGACTGGTTTTAATTTCATTATCACTGCGATAATCAATAATTGTTTTAATTTTTAATGCAGTAATGTATTGTTGTGCATCTGGCTTCAAACCATGAAGATGATTGGAGCGGTATAATTGTCCCCATTTAACACGTTTACCGTTAGCTCCGACATATCCTCCAAAATCACGGAAATTGTTTAAGCCTGTTATTGGTAGAGTTCTTTCACCAAATATTAACGGAGATTTACCTTCTTTATGTAAAATAAAATAAATACGTTTTTTAGCGTGTAACGGATCATCAAAAATCACCGGACTTTGTACATTTTTGCTAATCAATGTTTTATTTTCGGTATGGGCATCAGTCTCTTCAGTCCAATAAAGATCAACGGATTTTTGATCTGATGGATCAAAAGTTATAATAATTTGTCCTTGATGATTTCGTACCGCTGATACCGCTTCTTTATTTTGTTTTTCCATTGTTTTTTACCTAATTAATGTAGTATACCCAACATCGAAAGAATGACCCCAATTACCATCACCGCTATAATCAATGAAACGGTATATTTTCCTTGGAATTTTTTGACCAAATAAAACACCCCTAATGCAAAAAGGATAGTTAATAAATTTGGCATAACTTTATCAAACATATCTTGTACTTTGATTGTTTGTTCCCCCACTTCTATTAATAGGGGCGTTGATACTTTTACTGTTGTGGCAATTAAGGATCCGAGCACCATAACACCAACTACATTGGCTAAATTGCTAATTCTTTGAATAATATTTGAATTTTTGGATTGCTCGATAAGATCAACCCCTTTATTATAGCCATAATGTACAAAGAAATATTTGGTAAAAATATTGACTAAATTATAAATAAAGAACATCAAGATCGGCCCAATCACGTTACCTTGTAAAGCAAAGGCAGCACCAATGCTGCCGCAAATTGGCATCCAAGTGAATTTTAATAAGCTATCGCCCAATCCTGCAAAAGGTCCCATTAAACCCGCTTTTAAAGAAATCACCGCATCTTTTTCTTCTTCTGTAGTTTTTTCTTCCATGGCAGCGGTAACACCTAATATCAATGCGCCTGCGTTAACTTGGGTATTAAAAAACTCAAAGTGACGTTTCATAGCTCGGATGCGTGTTTCTTTATCCGCATCTTTATACAGTCGATCTAAAATAGGGATCATGCAATGAGCAAAACCGATGGTTTGTAATTTTTCATAATTAAAAGAAAAAGGTATGGTTTGTATACGCCAAAAGACACGATTAAGATCTTTTTTAGTAATTTTCTTGTCGTTATTCATAGATCGTATTCCTCTTCAACTGCAATATTATTATTGACTGTAGATTTATCCTCTGTTTTACTACTTGAATTTTCATTCTTTTTACCAGCCATAAACGCCATGTCATACAAAACCGCAAACGCCAGTGCTATAAATGTAATCGGGATAATCGGTAATTTAAGATAACTGGTTAATACAAAACCAAGTAAAAAGAAAAACCACATGGTGCCTTTTAAAAGCATCAGTAATAAAATACAGATACCCACAGCAGGAATTAATTTTGACGCAACGCCCATGCCAGTAATGATATCTTTTGGAATAGCGTCTAAAATGGTTTTGATAAGATCGCTGCCAAAATAGATTGCTAAGAAGCAAGGTACAGCACGAATTAGAAACCAAACTGGTGAAGAAAAGTAATGAATTTTGACCAATCCCTTATAACTGCCATTTTGTATACTTTTTTCTGCCCATGGATTTAGGAAACAGGCAAAAGATCGCCAAACAATTAACAACTGTTGGCAAAGTATTGAAACAGGAAGCGCTAATGCAACACCCGCAGCAATTCCACCTTGAGTCGCAATGCCTAACGATACACCAATTATTGAGCCTGCAACAATATCGGGTGCTGAATAAGCACCCACGTTACCAATACCCATCCACATAAGTTCAAGTGTGGCACTGATTGCAAGTCCTTGAATCAGATCGCCCATAATAATGCCAGCTATAGTTCCTGTTAATAATGGTCTACGTAACATTTGTGGACCAACGTCATCCAATGAACAAATTCCCGCCCATATGGCGACAAAAATAGCCTGTGTTAACATAGGTTAACCTCCAAATATAATCAATAAATAGCTAATTAAGATTAATTAATCAGTGTATTGAGCAAAACAACTGGATCTTTGGGAACCATTTGAACCTCAACAATCACATTTTTTTCAATGAGACTTTTGAATGCTTGTTCTTCTTCAGGTGTGACGGAAACAGCTCGTGATAATTGATGGCGTCCTTCTTGCATACGCATACCTCCCACGTTGAGCTTTTCGATCTCTAATCCTTCTGATACAAGCGTATTGACATCGATGCTGTTGGTGAACAATAACATAGTCCGTTTTTTGATAGGCGTTTTTTTGAGGATTTCAATAAATTGTTGAACGCCAAAAACTAACACTTTTAATTCTGGTGGGGCAGACATGGTTAATACCGATTGTTGAACTTTATCGTTAGCCACTTTATCGTTAATAATCAGGACTTGTTCTATATTGTAGTTTTTTACCCAAGTGGTGATAACTTGTCCGTGAATAAGACGATCGTCGATTCTTGCTACATGAATTGGCATATTGTTCTCCTTACAAATCAGCAAATTGTTCACGTTGTGAATTCAGTACTTGCGCAACGTCAACACAGCTTTGCGAAAAAACTTCTTCAATGGCAGATTTAACGTCGTTAAGGGAGCCTGCTCGATGATTTAGAACTTCAAGCAATACTGGAATGTTGAATCCACTAAAGAGTAGTACATTACCATGTTGTATTAAAAGTTCACCAGCAAGATTACATGGTGTGCCGCCCATGAGATCTACAAGAATAATAACACCGTCACCTTTATTTAGGCGCTGATAACTTTCTGCCATCTGTTGCCGAAGAAGATCGATATTGCTATCGACGAAAACTGTTATTACTTCGATGTCTTGCTGTTGTCCCATAAGCATTTGAGCACACTCAAGCGCGCCTTGAGCAAAGGGTCCATGACTGGCTAAAATAATGGGTAATTGTCGTTCCATTTTAAATTTCCTTCATTCAAACACATTTAATAAGATGTAATAATGTTACTTAAAATTATTTATTATTTAGTAATAAAATTACATCGAAGTGCAAATTAAGTCATCTTTTTTTTAAAAATTTTTAGGAATTTGTGAACTGGATCATGTTTGACTTGAAAAATTATTGAATAACATAATGTTATATTAATGATATGATTTATTGAGAAGGGAAAAGAAACAACATTAAAGTCGATACAGTAAATAGCACTAATGTATTTTCAAATGGTCATGGTCAAACTCTGCTTTAAAACCATTATTTATGATGGGGATATTTACGTTTTTCGCGACTTTGCGTTTGCTCAAGCAAATGCTCATCGTATTTTCTGATAAATAAATTGGTCAGTAACATATTCATAACCGATATTTGCGAAATTTTAGAGCGAATAGGAATCAGTCGAGAAGCATGCTCCATTGAGGTAGTATGTAAAACAATGTTCGCTAAGGACGATATCTGACTTTGCCCCATTTTAGTGATGGCAATGGATGCCACTTTTAAATTTTCAGCCAGTTTTAATAATTCCACGCATTCAGGTGTTTCGCCTGAATGAGAAATAATAATGATCAAATCATTTTTACCAAGTGTGCTGACAATATTTCGGCTGATGTGCGCGTCAAAATGACAGTTAACATTTTTTTTGATTTTAATGAGTTGATATTCCAATTCTTTTCCAACTAAACCGCTGCTGCCCACACCAAAAATAACGATTTTTTTACTTGCTATAATCAAATCAATAGCATTATCGAATGCTTTAAGATTTACCATTGAGTGTGTCTCATCGATAGAGGATTTTTCCATAGCCTGAACTTTTCTATTCACATCTTGCAAGGTGTCATTAAGATTAATATCATCTTGTAAAATATCGGAACTTAATTTTTGAGGTGATGACGAAATAAGATCAATTTTAAAATCGCTAAATCCACTGTAACCCAGTTTGTTGCATAATCTTAAAATTGTGCTGGTACTAACATGGTTGAGTTTTGCTAAAGTTTGAATACTCATATTTTTTACAGCTTGAGAATGGATCATAATGTACTGTGCAACTTCTAATTCTTTTAACGACAGATCATTTTTTACTTCCCTGAGTTTCAAATTAATCATAGCTCACCTCGAAATTGAAATATTTAAACGTCAGTATAGTAAATAAGTTCTAAAATTGAAAAATATTTTAAATTGCCTACAAAGAAGGTAAGAATCAACATTGAATCTGTTATTGACCCTAATAATACTTAGAGTAACAAAATTGATTGATGTTTATCTCAGTTTGATTCGGTTCCTTCATCTAAATAAAGAAAATAAATAATAACTCGAAGGAAGTGGGTATTAGTGATATGCTCTTTTGAGATGTTTGTGGAGGCGCGTCCCGGAGTCGAACCGAGGTAGACGGATTTGCAATCCGCAGCATGGCCACTCTGCCAACGCGCCGTAGTGCTCTGTCTCAACAGGCTGCAAATATTAGCATTGGCTTCATTAATCGTCAAGGCTAAATAGGCTATAATTACAGCAGTCATAATAAATTGATTTAAAATGAAGGTTTTTTTTGTAAAAAAACTTCAGGTCATGCCAACGTTTCATTAATTAATCAAGTTTGAGCCCCTAATGGCTGTTATCCTACCGAATCAAAAAATGGTTTTTCCGTTTATTTCAAATAAATTCACCCATTCTTTTACGGCAAACATGGATGATTGAGATAGTCAAAGTAAAATTATTGAATAGGAAGATATAAATATACGCTTTCTGGTTCATCTGAATTTTCAATAGTAAGCCCTGATATCCATTTTATAATGATTGGTAGATTAGATTTAAGTCAAAAATACGAATCAGAAGTGAGTAGTTTAAGGATTGAACATAATATTGTTAAAAATCTTTTTATGTCACTCTGTGAAATTGAAAATAAAAAATAATCCCCCAACTTGTCAAGTTAAACTGACTGCAATATAAATGATTCAGGGCTGTTTGTTCATGTGATGAAATCAGCAATTTTTTTATATAAAAAATTTAAAAACAGCGTATATCTACAACTTGAATGTAAAAAAAATAAAATGAAACGGTATAGACTCCTAAATATTTTTTACAGATTTATTTGTTACCGGAGTAGTTTAGTTTAAATCCTTGCCTAATGGGTTATGAACAATTAAACTTTATTGATGGTTTATTTAAATCATCGAAAAATCATAGAGTTGTATTAAGATTGTTTTGTTAAAAAGTTTCAGATTATATATACGTTTTAGTAAAAAATTGGATTTTTTTGTATTTAACGCTCATGATTTAGTCTTTCAATGCTTCTAACACAAGTTTGAATACATTTGAATGACCTTTTCGACTGGGATAATAGATATAAAAAGGTTCATAGGTGATGGCAAAATCCGTTAATAATTCAACTAAAGTTCCTTCAGCTAATTCTTTCTCAACTTCTCGCCGACCGACCCAAGTAATACCTAAACCGTCTAATGCAGCCTGTTTGCGAAGATGATTATTAAGAACTAATTGTGAAGAAGGCTGATAAATCACAGTGTTGCCATTGTCGTTAAATTCCCATGATAATTCTACACCATGATGAGAAGAGATCTTTAATCCTATCAATTTATGGCAATCTAATTCATTAATTTTTTTGGGTTTTGTTGTGTTTTTTAAATAATCTGGGCTGGCAACTAATGCCATTTTCAACGGTTCTGATATTTTTACCGCAACCATATCTTTAGCTAGATCGTTACCTATACGGCACCCCATATCAAAACCTTGCTCAACAATATCCACCCAATTATTGTCAGCTTGAATTTCAATCTTTATTTGAGGATATTGAATTAAAAAGTCGCGTAATTTGGGATATAGAATCGTTTCTACTGCAAGATTGGTTGCATTAATTCTAATGGTTCCCGAGGGTGTATCAAGAAAATTCGCTAAAGCATTGACTTCATCATTAATGGACTTGAATAATGGTGCAATTTGTTTAAATAATTGTTCACCTGCTTCGGTCAATGACATACTTCTGGTTGTACGATTAAATAATCGTAAATCAAGGCGGTTTTCTAAATTACGTATACTATGACTCAGTGCCGATGATGAGACATGCAGAGACTTTGCCGCTTTTACAAAACTATTTGTCTGGGCGATGGTGATAAAATAATTCAGTTCATTAAAGTTATACATATTGGGCAGAATTAATGAATTTTATTCATGATACTATAAATCAATACCCTGTTTATCTCAATAAAATTACTGTTTACAATCAGCTTATCAACACAATATTATTGGCTTTTATTGAAGCTAACGTTTACCTCAGTCAATTTAGTAGCAAGAAAGGAGGAAGTTATGGATTACATAAAACTTGGCACGTCTAACATTGAAGTGTCTCGGTTTTGTTTAGGGTGTATGAGTTTTGGCGATCCGGCCAGTCAAATGCATGCATGGACACTTAATCCTGATCAAAGTGAGAGCATTATTAAACATGCCCTTGATTTAGGCATCAATTTTATTGATACCGCAAATACTTACTCTGCTGGTACGAGTGAGGAATATGTAGGACGTGCAATTAAAAAAAATATTGCCCGAGACAAAGTCGTTATCGCCACAAAAGTTTATTTTAATGAAGGTCACCTTTCCAAAAAAGCGATCGAAACAGAGATCGATGGATCACTTAAACGTCTTGGTACCGATTACGTGGATTTGTATATTATCCACCGTTTTGACTACAGCACGCTGATAGATGAAACCATGGAAACATTACATAATTTGGTTAAAGTAGGAAAAGTTCGTGCATTAGGTGCGTCAGCGATGTATGGTTATCAATTTCATAATATGCAATTAGTGGCTAAGCAAAATCACTGGACGCAGTTTGTTTCTATGCAAAATCATTATAATTTATTGTACCGGGAAGATGAACGTGAACTCATTCCCGTTTGCAAACAATTTAATGTTTCATTAACGCCATATAGCCCTTTAGCCGCGGGCAGATTATCACGTTTAGAATGGCAGACTGATACATTACGCAGCAAAACCGATAAAACCGCGGTTGCTAAATATGACCGTTACCAAAAAACAGATGCCAACATTGTACAAAGAGTACATAAAATTGCTGAAAATTATGATGTCACTATGACACAAGTGGCTTTAGCATGGCAGTTTGCTAAAGGCGTCGCATCACCTATAATTGGTGCAACGAAAACTCAATATCTAGACGATGCAGTAGGAGCATTGAAGATTAATTTAACTCAAGAAGATGTCACTTATCTTGAGGAACTTTATGTGCCACATCCTATCGTAGGCGCTTTATAATTCGAATCAATTGATTCAATGCGTTACCCCTATCAGGGTCTGATATCATTTTAGGGGTAATGATTAACTGAATTGAAATAAGTAAGAAAAGTCATTGGACAAGGGTTAAAGGGTTTTGGGTACAATTATAAATTATTGATAGCTGTAGCGTTTGTTGAAATGTGACTCTATTTATCTAAACCAGTTCTAGTTCCTATATATCCAATTCGCATAAACATATCATTTTTTGGTATTAACTTATTGCTGTATTACTCATTATAATGTCAGCTATAGAAATAATAAATATCATAGTATAGATTTAATCTACGGAAATATAAGGATTAATAATGCGAATACCGTTTAATTTGGTCATTTCAATGATGATTGGTTTCTTTTTATTTGGTTGTGAGCAAAAATCAATTACTGAGCAAACCAATAATATTGACAAAAAAGAAATTGCAGTGGGTTTACCGCCGAGTATGCACAATATTTTGATGGAGCGAGTAGTAAAACCAGAGCTCGAACAGAAAGGCTACGTGGTTAAACTGGTTAATTTCAGTTCTTTAAGAGATTCAAATACGGCTTTAGTTGAGGGAAGTATTGATATGAATGCGGCTCAGCATCAAGCGTATTTAGATGTTTATAATCAAGAAACAAATAACAATTTAGTATCATTAGTGCATATTCCATCCATTTCAGCTGCACTGTTTTCACAATTGCATGATTCAATTAATGAGATTGCACAAAATCAAATCATTGCAATCCCTAATGATCCCTCCAATACAGCGAGAGCGCTATTATTATTGCAAAAGTTAAATTGGATCACACTTAAACCTGACACAAAATTTGGTACGGCAACGATTAATGATATCGCTGAAAATAAGTATGATTTGAGATTTAAATTATTATTATCCGAAATCATACCGAGAACCTTAGGTGAAGTGGATTATGCCATTATGCCTGGTGGTGTAGCATGGTTAAGTAAGATACCCGCTGAGAATGTTTTATTTCAAGAACAGTTATCCCCTAATTTGGAATTAATGGTAGTTGTAAAAAAAGACAATGTAAACGCGATATGGGCTAAAGATGTTAAAGCGCTTTATCAATCAGAGATTTTAAAAAGATTTATCAATGAAGATCCTGATGCTAAAGGTCGATTCATTTGGCCTCAGCAGTAGATTAGATCATTGAAACTTTTTTGAAGAAGTTGCGTGATGATTAATAGTAAAATAGAGACTGAATCATTTTTTATCTATTTTGTTTTTTTTCAATCGTTTAAGAATGACCTGATTTTGTCAAGGTTAGAGGTGAAAAGTCCTATCATGCGCAAACAAGTAAATTAAATGGTGACTAGGATTTCCTTGCTACAATGAATTTGAAAAGACAGATGAAAAAATGATTTTTCTATACTCCTAGACAGTTTTCCGAAATCAAAAAAACAGGTATTATCAACAATTGATTTAGATAAAATTGAATCTAAAGAGCGTTGCGAAGTTATGATTTTGCAACCAAATGGTTATCATGAATTTTATTCTACAACAGATCGTCAATCCGGTAATGTTTATTCACAGTTAACTTCACGCGATACTTTCCATAAATCCTAAAATAATCAGGAGTTGTTCAATTGGAGGTGAAGACCTTAAACACAGTTTTCAATTGGCGATCAGAATTCACTCAATGGGCATAAATCAGTTTAAATTTATGCCCATGTTTATTTAACCTTATTAAATCCCAGTCCGTTAAATAATCATCCAGTAATATTTAAAAAATAGGTTTACAGTATTCCTGAATTTAAGGCTTGAAGTGAAAGTTAAATAATCCAACCAATCCGATGTATTTTGAATAAAATTATTGAACTGTATCACACAAATTATAAAAAAAGATTCCTTTATAAATCATTCAATATAATATCTATGAAAAGTATAAATAAATGAAAGGAATAACGTATGATTAACATTAAATTGAAATTCGCGGCTATTATCGGTGCTATTATTCTGAGTTCTTCGGCAGCTTTCGCATCAATTGAAGAAGCAAAAGAATTAAAAATCATTAGCTATAATGTCTATAATGGCATGAAATTGGATGAGTCAAAAGGGAAACAAAAATTCATTGATTGGGTCAAAATGCAAAATGCCGATATTATTGCTTGGCAAGAGATGAATTTTTTTACTCGTGAAAAATTGGAAAAATTTGCAGCGAGTTATGGACACAATTACGCCGTACTATTAAAAGAATCACCTAATGATCCTGCTGTCTTCCCTGTAGCGATCACTTCAAAATACCCAATTGTTAACGTCAATAAAGTTGTTGATAATCTATGGCATGGTGCTTTGTATGCGGATGTGGGTAACTATCATTTTGTCATAACGCATATGAATCCATTTTGGACTTCAAAAAGAATAGATGAAATCAATTTAATTATTGATTCAATCAAATACAGTTCCGATCCTAAAGGAAACTGGATTATTGCTGGCGATTTAAATTCGTTTTCACCGGCAGACAAAATTGAATATGACAACAGTCATTTATTGGAAGATATCAAAGAGAAACAAAAGAAACGTCCAATTTTAGATAATCTTGTTAATGGTCAATTAAGTTACACTGTGCAACAAAATCTACTTGATGCGGGTTTTATTGATGCTTTAAAATTGAAAAACAAATCATTCATTTCAACTGCGCCAACTAAAGTATTTTATGATCAGGCATCAACACCATTGCGCTATGATTATATTTATGTATCTGAGAAACTTAAAAATAATGTCATTGATGTGAACGTTTTGAAAGATGAATTTACTGATACTTATTCCGATCATTATCCAGTACAAATGACAATTTTTAATAAATAATCTTAAGTCCATTTAAATTGTCAATACGCCATGCTGCAATAGCATGGCTATTTTTAGCTACGTTAATTTTAACACTAAAAACGTTGGGTTGTGATAAAAATCTCAAAAACAAACTATCATTTAACGTAATATAACTATTGAGTAATTTTAACTCGCTGAATCTTTTATAAGGATAGTTAACGTGAAAAAAAATTTTTTGATAGTTACTTTTATGGGGTTGTTTTCATTCTGTTTTAATGTTTATGCCGATGAAGATCTGGTGAAAACACAATTTCAAAGTTCGCCTAATAAAATTTATGCAGAAGGTGAACAACCTCAAATAACCGTTGCCAATTACAATATTGCAGGTGGACTAAGAAAGCACAAAGTTGATCTGGATTTAGTCGCTAATGCCATTAAAGCCATGAATGCTGATATTGTCACACTTGAAGAAGTTGATCAAAAAACCTCTCGTAGTAATGGAGTAGATCAGGCAAAAGTTTTAGCTGAAAAAACCGGAATGCATTATGTTTATGGAAAAGCAACGGAAATGAAAGGAGGAAATTACGGTAATGCGATTTTGTCAAAATATCCTATCGAAAAAAATAAAGTTTTTTTGTTGCCATCCGGTTCTTATGAGCAAAGGTCTCTTATGCTTAGCAAAATTAATGTACCGGGCTTTGATTCACCTGTTTATATCTTCAATAGCCATTTTGATTGGCATGAAGAAGAAGAAGTGAGAATGTCACAAGCTCGATTTATTAATAGTATCGTTTTTGATGATCTTGATTTAGACAATGAATTCCCTAATCTAGCTAGTGGCATTATGATCTTGCTAGGAGATTTTAATTCTGTTGAAAGTGACAAGGTTATTAAAGAATTGGGTAAATATTGGAATCGAGTTAAAAAAGAGGGTGTTGATACTCGCACTTGGCCAGCGGGTAATCCTGGATTAGATCTGGATCACATCTTTACCAGTCGTAATCAAATATGGCATGTAGATCAATTGATCATCCCTAATGATGGTAATGAGTGGAAGGGCATCAAATGGCCATTAGTCAGTGACCATATCCCCGTGATAGCTAAGTTAAAATTATTAGAACAATGATAAATGGGTTATGTGCCCATTTTTATTTTTTTAAAGTATCGATTATTCGCCATCATTTAACAATTAAATGATGGCAATTTGATGTTTTCCAGAAAATTTTTTTGGGAGTTTACGTAACAACTGTGTTTTTTTTAAAAGAAGAGTAATTTATCGCTCATCAAAAAGAGAGCCGTTTATTTTTACTCATCGGTAAATCCTAGTATTAGGGGTTACAGGCTAAAATGACAGATACTTTTTATTAGCAAAAATTATCTTCAGCTTGAAAATGATGATCAGAATATTGAGCGTATTTTAAACCAATTGGATCAATGTAATTTTTTAAAATGAGTATGCTGACTGATTCTAAAATTTTTATATTGTGAGGTTCATCACATTGCATGATAAAAGTAACGGTGTCTTTGAAAATTTAAAAGGCTTGCGTTTTGTTACTTTTTTAACTCACGGTAAATTAATTAAATTTCTTCTATCCACTATTTATTAGGTTAGGTTCACTCTTTCCTTTTGATATACACAAAAGTCTTTCTGAGAAATGTTAACAAATTACAAACTGCTATCACGATCACAATTTAAGTGTTCTAACCGAATTATACTGATTATTGAATTTGTTAAATTTTTCTTTAAGTTTTATTGTCAAACGTGAGGGAGTAATGAAAAAATATATGAAAAATTGGATAACAGTCGGGGTATTATCGGCTCTGTGTTTGCCTGTCTATTGTGCTTGGGCTAAGGACTATCAATTATCCGGAGAAAATACTATCATCAAGATTTCGGAGAGTGACGTTAAAAAAAGTATTACTTCTTTAGATTTTATTAATGTTAAAAATAGTCATCAAATCAAAGTTGATACTTTATTTGAAATTACATTAAGTTCGGGTGAAAAACTGACTGATAAAGATTTTCAATTAGAACAATTTTATCAGAAAGATAATAACATGACATTAATGTACACTGGTCATGATATTGATGTTCAAACAATATTATCTTTAAATGATAAGCATCATTTTGCGAGTTTTGAACTGCAAATCACCCCTAAAAGCAAACCGCTTTCAATGACGGCTGTTTCATTAATGCCGTTCCATTCACAGTCGCCTTTTGTTTATGGTTCTGTAGTGAGTTCACCAATAATAAGTGACACTTTTTTTATTATTCCTGAAAATCCGCTTACCCATACCATTGCTTACGAGGGAGGTGTATTGCAAAAAATTCCTCAGGCAATTCCTTTACAAATAAATCATACTTTAAGTTACAAAACGTATATTGGTACTTTTGAAATGGGTCAGCTAAGACGTCATGTTAACCAATTTATTAATGCTGTACGCCAGCGGCCTTATGCACCTTATTTGCACTATAATTCTTGGCTTGATATTGGTTTTTTTAATCCTTATACCGAAAAAGAAGCATTATTACGTATCAATCAGTATGGACAAGAATTGGTAGAAAAACGACATGTCAAACTTGATGGTTATTTATTTGATGATGGATGGGATAACTTAAAAGGTAATTGGGGGTTTAGTATCAATTTTCCTAACGAGTTTAAAAAACTAAAAAGTGCTTCTGAAAAATATCATGCTGCACTTGGTATTTGGTTATCACCCTGGGGAGGGTATAACAAACCTAGAGATACTCGTGTTAAAAATGCATCTGAGTTTGGTTATGAAACCATGGATGGAAAATTGGCACTATCCGGTCCTAACTATTATGCTAATTTTCATAAACGCATTCTTGACTTAATTAATCAACAAAATATCAACATGTTCAAACTTGATGGCACCGGTAATGCTGATAAAGTTATTGCAGGAAGTCAATTTACCAGCGATTTCGATGCTGCGATTGATCTAATTCAAGATATGCGTCGAGCTAATCATAATTTATATGTCAATTTAACAACCGGTACACAAGCCACACCATCTTGGCTGTTTTATGCTGATTCAATATGGCGAGGAGGCGATGATGTGAACTATTATGGTCCAGGTACAAAAGTTCAACAATGGTTGACGTATCGTGATGCAGAAACTTATCGTTCAATTATTATGAAGGGTCCTTTATTTCCATTAAATTCATTAATGTTACATGGCATTGTCTATGCAAAACAGGCTAAACATCTACAACACGAAAGCGATACGGATTTTGCTGATCAAGTATGGAGTTATTTCGCAACCGGTACCCAATTGCAAGAAATGTATATTACTCCTGAATTACTTTCTACCACAAATTGGGATACTTTGGCTCAAGCGGCAAATTGGGCGAGGAATCATCAACATATATTATTTGATACGCATTGGATAGGACAAGATCCTACTAAACTGGCTGTTTATGGCTGGGCTAGCTGGACTAAGGATAAATCAATTGTTACCTTACGCAATCCCTCTGATAAACCGCAAGTTTACTACCTTGATTTACGAAATGATTTAGAACTGCCTGCCAATGCCGTTCAAGATTTTCAAATCACGATTGATTATGCAAGCCAATTTCATGCAGATAAACCTGCCACAATTGAAAAAACCGCAATGATCACTTTAGCACCATTTGAAACCGTTATTATGTCTTTAACACCTCAGTGAGAATAAAATATCTTACCTTATTTTTGTTAAGGTAAGATGTTATTTTTTAGGCTATTAAACCACGTATTTATCGAGTTTGAAATATTCGCTAATCTATATAACTTCGTTGAATTATTAACAATGGTTAATAGGTAGTTTATCAACATCAGAATAAAGAAATATCCCTTCTAATAGTTTCATTACGCCCTGCTGAGAGGGAAAACAATGCTTTATCATATTAGGGAAAAAGTTTTAGCGAGAAAGTAAGGTAAATAAGTTAAAATTTGCCCGCTTGGTTGTCCGATTATCCAAATGATTTTTTAAAAACAGCTTTTTATCTACTTTTGTTCTAACAAGGTAAAACTTTATAATGAGTTCTATGGATAAGCGTATTGGTTGGTATTGAACAGGATCGTCCTAAATTTGATTAAGCATACACAACACCGGATGAAACTTTGGCATCCCTCTTTTTACAATCTAACCATTTTTTCCGGAGGTCTTATATAGGAAAGCAGATTTGTTGAGAAATACCACCAAATTTCACTGTAACACATTAAAACGTATAGTTTCGTTATCAAATGTTTTTTAGATTATTTAACTTGATTGGTCCACCTTCTCAGGATCGCATTACGAATCAGATAAGGATGATCAAATTGGACTGGAATGTGATTAAATCATTAGGTTATTTAACTCTATTTTCTCCTAATAATTTAAAGCGTCACATTAAATCGACCATAGCTGCACTATGGTTATTTATTGTTTTCGTCCAATTTTACTGTTACCATTTAATGAGTCTACATCATAGACTAATAGCAATTAATCACACGAATTCTTTGGTTTAAATAATTATTTAGGAGTCGATATGAGTATAGTAAAAAACGGTATTATCGCATTATCATTATTATTTATATCAAGCACTACAATAGCCATTGACAAACCAAGTCGTGATATTGTCCAAGAAGAAAAAAACAGAACATTGGTCATTAATTTTTATAATGATTTTTTTAATAAACATCAAACTAACGGAGCGATGAATCTTCTTCCTGAAGATTATAAACAGCACAATCCTTATGTTCCAGATGGTCGAGCCCCATTTATTGCTTACTTTTCCTCATTTTTTAACGAACATCCGCAATCGAGTGCACGCATTATTCGTACAGCTGTTGATGGAGATCTTGTTTGGCTTCATGTTCATATCAAAGAAGATGAAAAAGATCCTGGCAAAGCTGAACTTGATATATTTCGCGTCAAAGACGGTAAAATTGTTGAACATTGGGATGTAATTCAAAATATTCCTTCAACTGCTGCAAATTCTAATACCATGTTTTAATTAATACCATGTGGTAGCAATATTTAAATTTAATAAAAGCACTTAATGGGTGCTTTTATTCATTTTCTTTGCCAGATTCTATTTTTGCACTAAATGAATTCTTCACTACTTAATATGTCGAAATGATATAAAAATATTCATTTTTCGCTGGATTCAAAAACTCCATCATAACTTATTTAACAAGCTCAAACAGCGATATTTTTCTTTTCATTTGTCACTAAACCGAATATACTTTCCAACTTATTGAATGATAATAATTATCATTATTAATTGCGTGGTTAATAGTTAATAATTATTTATCATCTAAATATTGATTAATTTTATGGAAGGAATTAAATATGAAATGTAAAAAGGCAGGTATAATCGTACTCTTTGTGAGCTGTTCCCTCCACGCCGAACCATTAATAGGTGAGAATCTCACGCCAGATAATGATGAAAAGCAATCAAAAGTAACCAATAAATCTCGTTCATCTAAGTTAAATAAAACGGACTCTTCGAATGATGATATTGACGATGTTATAACCGTTTTTGCTCGATCGACTACTCAAGATGAACGGAAAAAGATGAACAGTGTTATTGCTGGGCGTTCTACACTCTCCTCAGGGTTAATTGAACAAAAACAGGCCGATAATGTAGCGGAATTACTTAATACATTACCTGGTGTTAGTTCTGCTGGTTCGGTAAGACCAGGTGGACAAACTTTGAATATTTGGGGATTTGGCAAGGTTGAAGATGTCAAAATTATTGTCGATGGTGCCCAAAAAGGCTTTCAAAAATATCAACAAGGTTCGGTGTTTGTTGAGCCGGAATTGCTGAAACAAGTTGAAGTGAATAAAGGTCCGCATGATGTAAAGTTTGGTAATGGCGGTTTTGGTGGTGTGGTTACAATGGAAACTAAAGATGCAATAGATTTGCTTGATCCTGACCAATATGTAGGTACCTTGGTAAAATACAGTTTTCATTCTAATAATCATCAAAATATGGTGACAAGTGCCGTTTATGGGCGAACGCAAGATGATAGGTTTGATGGTCTGGTTTATTATACCAATCGAAATAGCGGTAATTTCAAACGACCTGATGGCTCCAGATTTGTTTTTTCTCAGGACGATATGGATACGTATATGGGAAAGTTAAATTTTAGACCCAATGAAGAACACACGTTTACAGTTTCCGGTATTCGATCTCAACGTGATTCATGGCAACCATGGGCTGCAAAATATGTCGAAAAAATGACGCCACCCACATCCGATCAAATTAAAAAATATGGTTATAAAGCTGCATGGTTACGAAAGTTGGTGAAACGTGATCAACAAGACGAATCTGCACAATTTAAGTGGAATTATCAGCCAACTTATAATCCGCTAATCAATTTGACGTTACACGCCACGTATTCAAAAACAAAACAACATGATACCCGCCCTAAAAAATATAATCCGGTGGCTTCGTTAGGGACAATGGGTAATGAAAGTTGGGTGAGTTATACCGACAAAACTATCGATCTTGAAAATGTGAATCTATTTAATACCGGTGCTATCGATAATGCATTAAAAATTGGATTGCAAGCACATTTACATGATCGTGATACGTTAATGTATTACAAAAATTATGCTAAAAAACCAAATTATAACTATGGATATTTTCAACCCGCTTATATGCCATCAGGTAAACAACAAAACTATGGTTTTTATATACAAGATGAGCTTTCAATTGATACTTTTGTTCTCACACCATCGCTTCGTTATGATTATGTTCGTAATCACGGTAAGCAAAATTATGCCTCAGCTTACAATGATCCAGAACCGCGTTTTGGTCATGACTATTCACCTGTAAATTATTCAGGTTGGACCCCAAGATTTGGAGCCTATTGGCAAACAACACAAAATGTCGGTTTTTTTAGTGATATGAGTTACGCTTGGCAAGCGCCGACAATAGATGAGACTTATGAGGTACAATTTACACCTAAAAATGGCGGTTCGGGTAAAATTAGTGCAACGAGTCGTAATTTAGAAAAAGAGCGTAACTTGTCAATCCGAGTGGGTAATATACTCGATTTCAGTAGTCTGTTTTCAGAAAACGATAAACTACAAATTAGGAATACTTTATTTAGACAGCAAGTTAAAAACGAAATTTTTGTTACCCGTGGCTTTAATGGTTCAATTTGTGGTCCTCATAAATTATGTCCACTTGGTCAATCCAATTATCACAATGTGCCGGGGAAATTAGTGATACAAGGTTTTGAATTAGAAGCTTTTTATGATAGTAAATATTGGTTTGCTAGTGCCACATACTCTATTCAAAAAGGGGAACGCGATTCAACTCCACAGGCACCATGGATGCATAACAAAACTTATGTGGCAACAATTGCCCCACGCACCGCTACACTAACAACCGGTATTAAAATTCCAAAATGGAATGTCAGAGCCGGGTGGAATGCCCAATTTGTACGCAAACAAGATCGCACAGGATTAGAAGATAGAAATCATGACGGATTAAATGATCTGGGCGCTTATGGATTAGGGCGATCGTCGGGGTATTCAATACACAATCTTTTTGCGAGTTGGCAACCGACTTTTCTGCCTAAAGCCGAAATTAAGTTAACCGTTGATAATCTATTTAATAAAGATTATCGACTTTATTTAGGCGAAAACACCTATGGACTCGCCCGAAATTTTAAAGCAAGTGTTTCATACCGGTTCTAAACTTTATTTCAATTTGGATACTGCCAGTTTACTGGCAGTGTTTAGAGAATAAAAAATTGAATATTTCTTTTCTCAAATATTGATCAATTTTTATTGGTTACCATATGTGTTTATAAATTAATATGTTATTATTTTTTTTAGGTAATTTAATGCTCTAAAATGAAAATTAGTTTTAGTAATAAATGGTGTTTCTATATGAAAATGATTGATGAAGAATTTGTAAGAAAAATAGATGATAAATTGATCGGCGATGGTGTGATTTTGCATGCAAGAATTTTGCGTGTAGCAGTAGAATGGATGAAGGAAAATAAAATAAAATAAAATAAAAGCTAGCCCTTTAGATGATAATATAATTACCTCAATTGAATTGATCTATAAATCGTTATATCCTTCAGGTAACTTTTCATTCCCTCCTTTAATCTCAGCAGGCGTTGCGGTTAGAGATAGAATGTATCTTGTCAATATAAACTTAGTTTATGGCATCTATGCAATTGACCCTTTAAAATCAATCGATATATCCGAAAAAGAACTTAACTATGTGTATCATCATCATCTAAAACAATTTAACAAAGCATTTTTTGGTGCATGTGATCTTTGGGATTTTGCTTATAGTATTCAAGAAATTCTTACGATAGGAACTAATAAAGAAGCAGAAGCATGTTTTCAAAATGCTCACGAACAACTTTCTGCAACAAGTCGTATTTTGATTCATAATCCTAATAATACATCTTCTATTCAAAGTGCTTATCTCGCTGCAGAACTTAGCCTTAAAGGCGCACTTTTCTATTTTAATCAGAAAAAAGAAGATTTTAAAAAAAAGATAAGAAATAGTGGTCACAATTTAGTTGATGCTGCAAATTATTTAATAAGTATAAAACCTACCAAGTATGATGAACTCTTAATTGAAACTTGTGAAAAATTTCCAAATTATGTTCAAAGTCGTTATTCTTCAAATGATTTGAGCTGTATTGAATTAATGAATTTAGCAATGAGATCAATATTTGTAGCAGCAGAATCCGTCAGGCGAATTACTGACCGATATATTGTAGGAGATGAATATTTATTACGACCTAAATTATAATGTGATATCTAAAAGAATTATTGAATAAGATGTGTTAATCAATATTGAAAAACAGTAAATAGAATGAAATCCATTTACTGCTGGTTTAGTTAAATCAACGCATAAAATATTGTTTCGATCGATTAATCCAAATCACTAAAAAGAGTGTGCGTCCTAAACTAAATAAAATATAGGAAAACCACAAACCGTTATTGCCCCATATTGGTACAAAAATAGATTGAGCGATTAACCAAAGTAAAAGGGCAAGGATCATAGAATCACGAATAGAAGATGTATAACTGATGCCTGAAAACACCCCGTAATAGATCAATCCACCAGCAACCACAACCGGAAAAATAACTAACCAATAATGGTATTGTAGACAAAGATTAATGATGTCATTTTGATTGGTTAATAATCGGATTATCGCGGTATCAAAAGCAAACCAGATGGCAATTAATATCACCGGACAAATCACACACGCTTGCAGTGACCAACGCAAGGTTTGTTGGTATAACGCCCTATTTTGCGTGCCTTTAGCTTTACCACTAAAGACACTTGACGCATTAGCAAAGCCATCAAATAAATACGCCATTAAGTAATGGATTTGAAACAGTACCGCATTAGCCGCCAATACTTCAGTACTAAAACTTGAACCAATCGAAATAAAATGATTGGTCACAACTAGCAGGCAAATGGTTCGAATCATTAAATTGGTATTAACAAATATCACACCTTTTATTGACTGCCAAGAAAGGATCGATTTCAAATCCGTTTTTTGTTGTGATTGGGGTAAATAGCGACCAATAAACCCGATCCCTAACAACGTACAAATCACTTGCGCACTGAGTGTTGCAAATGCCACGCCTTGAATATTCCAATGAAAGCCCCAAACAAAAATTACCGCCATAATAATATTGAGTAAATTAATCAATACTTGCAAAAACAGTACGGCTTTTATTTTTGACATCCCCATTAACCAACCAATCAGCACATAATTAATCAGTACAAACGGGGCGCCCCAAATTAATATCGAAAAATAGATATCTGCATAATGCCTAACTTCTTCATTCGGCTTGATGATTTGCATTGAAGCACCAAAAATAAATTGCCGAAAAACAATAAATAACATGCCTAACACAATCGCAATAAACAGGGGGCGAATTAACGAAGAACGCAGTAATAGGGGATCTTCTAATGCTTGTGCCGCAAATCCGGTGGTACTCACACGTAAAAAACCAAATAACCAATAAATGGTATTAAAGATCACCGCGCCAACGGCAATGCCTGCAATAAAAGCAGGATTGGGTAGATGACCGACCAACGCAGTATCAACCACGCCTAGTAAAGGGGTAGTGATGGTTGAAATGATAAATGGTATAACTAAAGCTAAGTAGTCTTTAAAACGGTACGGTTTATTTATATGGTTTTGAGTTTTCATTATTAAAAACCTGAGATGGATTCTAAAAGATGTTTAAGAAATACTATTTAACGCAATTCAGATTTGGTATTGTATCAATTTGTTCAAATATTTGTCCTAAATAAAAGAATTAACTTGGTTACGTTCAAAAAATGTGGTAAATCAATGTAGATAAAAAGGATTACTGTATCTCATTATTTTCAAACTTATACTCATCATTAAATAATCAGACAATTATTATTAAATTGCTCTATAATAGGGATGTTTATTTTATCTTTTGTTTATTTTAGGAATCAATACATGTCATTTGACTCTCTTGGTTTAGATGCCAAGATTTTAGAAGCAATTCATGAGCAAAACTACACCAAACCGACACCCATTCAACAACAAGCCATCCCAATTATTTTATCAGGAAAAGATTTAATGGCCAGTGCCCAAACAGGGACAGGTAAGACAGCTGGCTTTGGCTTACCAATTTTGCAGAAATTAGTTGAACAACAAGCGAAGACAAGCAATAGATCTGAACCTAAAAAAGGAAAACGTCCATTATATGCATTGATCTTAGCGCCAACCCGCGAATTAGCAGCTCAAATAGGAGAAAATATTCGTGATTATAGCCGATATTTACCAATACGTTCTTTAGTGGTATTTGGTGGGGTAAGCATTAATCCTCAAATGATGAAATTGCGCGGTGGCGTGGACATTTTAATTGCTACTCCTGGTCGTTTACTCGATTTGGTTCATCAAAACGCAGTGGATCTATCATCGGTTAAAATGTTAGTATTAGACGAAGCGGATCGCATGTTAGACATGGGCTTTATTCATGATATTCGCCGCGTGATTGCTAAATTGCCTAAGAAACGTCAAAATTTAATGTTTTCGGCGACTTTTTCCGATGAAATAAAAGCGTTAGCGCAAACCATTTTAAATGCACCTGAATCTGTTGCTGTTGCGAAAACCAATAGTGCGTCAGAGCAAATTACTCAATATGTGCATCGGGTTGATAAGCGTCGTAAACGTGAATTGCTATCTTATATAATTGGTCGAGATCAATGGCAACAAGTTCTTATTTTTACTCGGACCAAATACGGTGCCAATCATTTGGCCGATCAATTAACCAAAGATGGCATTAAAGCAGCTGCGATTCATGGTAACAAAAGCCAAGGAGCTCGAACTAAAGCCTTAGCGGATTTTAAAAATGGTCAAATTAGAGCTTTGGTGGCAACCGATATTGCGGCCAGAGGTTTAGATATTGAGCTATTACCTTACGTTGTCAATTATGAACTACCGCAAGTGGCAGAAGATTATGTGCATCGTATTGGTAGAACCGGACGAGCCCAAAATCAGGGACAGGCGATATCATTCGTTTGTGTTGATGAGCTTGCTCAATTAAAATCAATTGAAAAATTGATAAAAAAAACGATTCCAGAAATTTTTACTCAAGGATTTGAAGTCGATCCTCGAATTAAAGCGGAGCCAGTAAATAAAGCGACAGCCAAGCGTGCTCCAAAAAAAAGAAGACGTGTTGATAAGACTCGAACTTCTAAAAATAACCAGAATAGTATGAAGCAATCTAACCATCATACATATTCTAAAACTCACTAAATTATTCAAAGTAGAAGGATATTATTATGGCTAAGGTTAATCGCAGTCGTCGTTTAAGAAAAAAATTACATATTGAAGAGTTTAAAGAATTAGGTTTTACCGTAAGTTGGTCTTTTGACGAAGGTACCAGTGAAGAAACCATCGATAATGTTGTCGATCAATTTATCGTTGAAGCAATACAAGCAAATGGTTTGGCTTATGAAGGAAGTGGGTATTTAAGTTGGAAAGGTATCATTTGTACGCAAAAATTGGGTAATTGTACCGAAGAGAATCGTGATGTTGTCACTAAATGGCTTGAAGGTCATGGTCTAAAAAACGTTAAAACCAGCGAATTAATTGATATTTGGTGGGATGAATTAGATTTCTAACCTCTAAACGGTTGATAAGAAAATAGCCACATCAGTGGCTATTTTTATGGGGCGAAACCTGATTTTAATTAATCCCTTGACTTCGCAAGTAATCTTCATAATTACCGGTATAATCATTTACTTTTTCAGGGGTAATTTCGACAATTCGTGTCGCAAGTGAGCTAACAAATTCACGATCATGCGATACAAAAAATAGCGTTCCTTGATAAAGCTCTAATGCCATATTTAACGATTCTATGGACTCCATATCCAAATGGTTGGTTGGTTCATCCATCACGATAATGTTTGGACGTTGCATCATTAATTTACCAAACAGCATTCGTCCTTTTTCACCACCAGATAGGACTTTAACTTGTTTTTTAATGTCATCTTGTGAAAATAATAAACGACCTAAAATGCTGCGCACTGCTTGTTCATCATCGTTTGGTTGTTTCCATTGACTCATCCAATCAAATACAGTTAGATCTTCTTCAAATTCATACTCATGATCTTGTGCATAATACCCGATATTGGCATTTTCTGACCATTTGATATCCCCTTGTTCTTGGACTAATTCGCCCATTAAGGTTTTCAATAATGTCGTTTTACCAATACCATTGGTACCTAAAATAGCCACTTTTTCACCAACTTCGACCATTAAATTGAGGTTTTTAAATAGAGGTCCGTTATCAAATCCTTTGGTGAGATTTTCAACGACCAGAGCATTACGAAACAGTTTTTTATCCTGTTCAAAACGAATAAACGGATTTTGTCGGCTCGATGCTTTCACTTCTTCTAATTTGATTTTCTCAATCTGTCTTGCCCGGGAAGTCGCTTGTTTTGATTTGGATGCATTTGCACTGAAACGGCTAACAAATGATTGAAGTTCACTAATTTGGGCCTTTTTCTTCGCATTATCAGCTAATAAACGCTCTCTGGCTTGTGTTGACGCGGTCATATAGTCATCATAATTACCCGGATAGATACGCAACTCTCCGTAATCCAGATCCGCCATATGAGTACAAACCATATTCAAAAAGTGCCTGTCATGCGAAATGATGATCATGGTGCTTTCACGTTCATTTAAAGTATCTTCTAACCAACGTATGGTATCAATATCTAAATTATTGGTTGGTTCATCTAATAATAAAATATCGGGATTAGAAAATAGCGCTTGGGCTAAAAGTACCCGTAATTTCCAACCGGGAGCGATTTCGCTCATTAATCCATAATGTTGTTCTATTGGAATACCAACACCAAGCAATAATTCACCCGCACGAGCTTCGGCACTGTAACCATCCATTTCGGCGTATTGGGTTTCTAGATCGGCAACTTTAAAACCATCCTCCTCGCTCATTTCCGAAAGCGCATAAATCCGATCTCGTTCTTGTTTGATTTGCCATAATTCTGTGTGTCCCATAATCACAGTATCAAGAACAGTATATTCTTCAAAAGCAAATTGGTCTTGGCGTAATTTACCTAATCTTTCATGTGGATCTAATGCAATATTTCCCGATGAAGGCACTAAGTCGCCTCCGAGAATTTTCATAAAAGTTGATTTACCACTACCATTGGCGCCAATGAGTCCATAACGATTGCCATTACCAAATTTAACAGAAATGTTTTCAAATAAAGGCTTACTGCCAAATTGCATTGTGATGTTATTTGTACTTAACACTAAAATTTTCTCTCGCTTTAAATACATTTTGCTCGAAAGATAACTATCAATCTAAGCAAAACCGTTGAAATGTGATTTGGCGCATATTATGCCATAAAATGGCTTTCTTTAGGATCTTTGATTTATTAATCAGTACGGGTTATTTGTGGTGCTATGATGTCTAAAGATTGCATATATATAGAGTACAAAGTATTTATTTATGTGAAATGATCACTTTTTTAACGTTCTGTTTCAATATCACACAGTTAGTCACAATATCTGAAATCTTTTTCAGTCTTTACAGTGTTTTTTACTATTAGCAACATTAAGTTTAATGGAGTAACACATTTTAAAGATTTAACCGTTTAATGAGTCGCACTGCGATCAAATTCCGAATAAGCGGATTCGATGTTGATTATTGAGTATGTAGTGGCAATCCAATTGAATGTGATTGGAACAAGGATAGAATGAAAATTAAGTGTTTTTATATGTCTTATTTTGATAACACTTGAGCTCAGGTATTTTTATTCAAAATTAAGCCAGTAGCAGGTATGAAGTTTTTTGAAAATAAGTCCAAGCACGGAGTGATGAATTACTTTCTTTGATCTTAGATGACAAAAAACAGGGAACCAATTCTCATTGACCATGAAAGAACCGGCATTTTTTTGTTTGATGAAGGTCAAAAATAGATATTGAATATAAGAGACAAAGGTAATGAGCAATGAATCATTTTTAAAGCTGAAACACCAATTGATTGATGTGCTCTCGATCAATTCAGTGTATTACATTTTAATTAATAGAAAAAAATAATACATGTTTGCTTAAATTGGGTTGAGATTATTTGGGTGATCCGAAGGGTAACTTTAATCATGGAGACGATAAAGACTTTTATATTGAAAAAACATTTAATCCATGGATAAGTAATGACTTAATTTATGCAATTGTAATCAATTCAGATTGCAAAAGGTTTACAACTGATAATTGAATTGTTACGATGCGTGCCTATTTATTACTACTTAACTCATTAAATTATGTTTTATCTTATCTTTGTGACCTTAGTTTGGTCATTCTCGTTTAGTTTCATTGCTGTGTATTTAAGTGGTCAGGTTGATACTTGGTTTGCAGTAGTGATGCGTGTTTTACTTGCGTTCGTTACTTTTGTGCCTTTTTTACGCTTCAAAAACATTAAATTACCAGCGATGTTACTTTTGATGGGCGTTGGTGCTTGTCAATTAGGTATCATGTATTTTTTTTATTATAATTCCTTTCAATATATTTCAGTCCCGGAAGTGTTACTCTTTACTATTTTCACGCCAATTTATGTCACGGTTATTTATGATTTATTGCAACACCATCCGTTAAGGATCAGTTATCTTTTTACCGCTATGCTTGCCGTAATTGGCGCGGCTATAATTCGTTATGACCATATCAGCACAAACTTCATCATTGGATTTTTATTGATTCAGGGTGCTAATATTGTTTTTGCTTTAGGGCAGGTTGGTTATAAAAGAATTATGGAAGTTTACCCATTACCACAACATCAAGCTTTTGCATGGGTCTATTTAGGTGCAGTCATTGTTGCCACAATAGGTTGGTTATTATTTGGTGATGCATCGAAATTACCCACGACTAATGTACAATGGGGAATTATTATTTGGCTTGGGGTGATTGCTTCAGGATTGTGTTATTTTTTATGGAATTACGGTGCAACCCAAGTCGATTCTGGAACATTAGCCATTATGAATAATGTCATTATTCCAACTGGCATTTTAGTTAATGTAGTGATTTGGCATCAGTCACTCGATTGGGGGCGCTTTATATTCGGTAGTGTAGTGATTATTTTAGCATTAATACTACACTACCAAATTAAAACTCGCTCTCATCACTAAGATAAATGGGTCATAATTGATAATATCAATGGTGTTGTCACAGAAGATAATGCCGTTGATATAAGCAAACTTGAAGCAATAGGACCCTGTAATACCTCAAATTGTCTGGCCATCATGTAACAATTGATGGCAATGGATACTGAACTTAATAGAACTACAACTTGCAATTCTAACGTTGGTAATCCTAAAAGTTTGCCAACAATATAGGTCACAATCGGTAGAATGACTAATTTTAATATACAGATTGAACCGGTTATCAATAGTTGATCTCGAATTTTATATTCCGCAAGTCCCATTCCTAATACAATAAGTGATAGTGGCGCAGTCATATCACTGACCATTTTTGTCGATTGATTGATAAAATTTGGAATTGGTAAACGCAGGTAATTGACGATAATTCCCGTAAAAATTCCAATAATAATCGGATTTCTTGATACATTTTTTAGTGCTTTGATAAAACTGCGGCCCGAAAGTTTACCCATTTGTACAAATTCAATTGATACCGTAGCCAATGTCCACAAAATTAAGGCATTAAATATAACAATCATGGCGACAATGGGAATTGCGTGATCGCCGAGCAACATTTTTATAATCGGAATACCAACAAATACTGTATTGGTATAAATGCCTCCCATTGCAAATAACGTGCTCTGAGAACCATTTAATTGGAACACGTTCGATGCTATAAGGCAACCAATAGCAAATACAATAAACGATCCACCAAAAAATACCAGTAACAGTTTGATATCAATTTCCGACTGTTCAGAAAAGTGACTCATAATCTGAAATAACATTATTGGAAATGCAATATAAAAAGTAAATTTAGTTAAACTGTCAGTTACAGTTTTTTGCCATCGACCTAATTTTACAGCTAAAAATCCGAGCAATATTAAAATAAATAAGGGCAGAGTAGATAAAAATTGTGCCCACAACGTTATCAAAAAATTCATAAAGATTAGTTTATTGATGATTACGAATAAAGTACCAATTTAATTCAGTTGACCGTTTCGAGTCAAATTGATAACCCGAAAGATTAAAATCTTTAATATCATCACTGTTATCTATGCCATTTTTAATAATATAACGGCTCATAAGCCCTCGAGCTTTTTTGGCATAAAAACTAATTACTTTGTATTCGCCTTTGCTTTGATCTAAAAAAATTGGTTGTATAATTGTTGCTTTCAACTGTTTAGATTTGATTGCTTTAAAATATTCATTCGACGCTAAATTAATTAAGGTGGGATTAGTGGATTTACTGAGTTCCTTATTTAGATAATCGGTTAGTTGATCACCCCAGAATTGATAAAGGTTACGGTTATTGCCATTTTTCAAACCAATGCCCATTTCTAAACGATAAGGTTGTATTAGGTCAAGAGGTCTTAATACACCATAAAGTCCAGACAGTATCCGTAAATGTGATTGAGCAAATTGTAGATCGTCATCATTAAAATCTTCTACATTAAGCCCTTCATATACATCGCCTTTAAAAGCTAATATAGCTTGTCTAGCATTATTTAAATTAAAATCAATCTGCCAATTTTGAAAACGTTCATGGTTGATCTCAGCTAATTTAGGACTAATAGACATCAATTTAGCTAAATCATCAATCGTTAATTTTTTACAGTCTGTAATAAGTTCCTTCGATTTCGAAATAAATTGTGGCAAAGTATGTTTTTGCGTCATTAATGGGCTTTGATAATCAAGCGTTTTGGAAGGAGAAATAATTGTCAGCATAAACGATGGACCTATTGTAATTTGCATAATTTGGGGTTATTTTACACCTAATCAACCAAAAGAGGAGTAATAAAATGAATTCAACCAAAAAAGAAATACATGACATTCGATCTTGGGCAAATATTCGTGAAACTTCCATTGAGATAGCTGAAGCTATTTTTGAATTAGCTAAAAATGATGAAACACTTGCTGAGCAAATTTGGGAAGAAGGTAGCGATGAAGTCTTAAAACTCGCTTTTTCCAAAACTAAAGCAGACAAACTCTTTTGGGGTGAACAAACCATTGAGCGCAAAAACGTTTAATCTTTTATGAAATTAACTTTTTTAGGAACGAGTGCTGGGGTGCCAACAGCTGAACGCAATGTTAGCAGTATTATGCTCGATCTCCGGCAGGAAAGAGGGCGTTTATGGCTTTTTGATTGCGGCGAAGCAACTCAAATGCAAATGCAAAAGACTAAATTTAGTCTGGCTAAATTAGAGATGATCTTTTTAACACATTTACATGGTGATCATCTCTTTGGTTTACCTGGCGTGTTAACAACGCGTTCTTTGATGCAAAACCAATCGCCATTGACCTTAGTTGGTCCAAAAGGCATTCAACAATTTATTCAAACTGTTATTGATATTAGTTACTCTTGGCTGACCTATCCTTTAAATATTATTGAACTTGAGCAAGATGGTTTGGTTTTTGAGGATAATAAGTTTCGCGTTGAAGCCAAATTATTGGCGCATCGTGTCCCGTGTTTTGGGTATCGAATTATTGAAAAAGATTTGCCAGCGTCATTGGACATTGATAAGTTAAAAAAGGATAACATTCACATCGGTTCTTTTTATGGCGATTTAAAAGAAGGTCGAACCGTTACGTTAGAAGATGGTAGGATCATTCATGGTAAGGACTATCAAGGTCGTATTAAAAAAGGTAAAAAATTAGCCATTTTAGGCGATACCATTCCTTGTCAGGCCTCAATTGACTTAGCCAAAGATGTGGATTTATTAGTTCATGAAGCAACCCAAGAACAAGCCCTTGAAGAAAAGGCGCTTGAGCGAGGACATTCCACAACTGTACACGCCGCAACTATTGCCAAACAAGCTCATGTTAGGCGTCTTATTATTACGCATATTAGTCCTCGCTATACCTTGAATGACAAAACAAAATTAGTCAATGAGGCTAGGAATATTTTTGCACCTACTGAAATCGCAACTGACTTTGCTACTTTTCAAGTATAGTAAAGTGAACCGATCTTATTTTGTAGGAGTTAGCTTCTTTCGTAAAAATCATTAATCTTAAAAATCCTCGATTTTTGTAAAAAATATTGAGGAGTCTATACCGTCTTATTTTTCTTTAAAGAATAAAATGAATAAATCTTATTGGGAGGTTTTGGATGAAGTGGTATATAAGGGGCATGAAATAATATCCACAAATTCCCCCTAAAGTGGAATATGGGTTATTAGACCGAGATAAGTCTTTGGTACCGATTTTAGATAGGCTTTGCCAATGGGGAAATAACCATAAAGATGACAAATTATCCTAATTTAAAGTAACTTCATTCGCCGACGATGTCGGCGTTTTTATATGATTAAAGACAAAAATCTTTGATCAAATTTTCTATCGTTAATTTTGTTGGTTTTATAAAGTCCATTGCAATAAACTCGTCTGGTTGATGAGCTTGTTCAATAGAGCCAGGTCCTAAAACTATGGTTGGTGCAATTTGATTTAAATAAGGCGCTTCAGTACTGTAATTGACAGTTTGTGCTTGATGACCCACTAAATTTTCAATGTGTTGCAATGCGGGATGGTCTTTTTTACATTCGTATCCCGGAATGGGGGATACTTCATATTGTACTGAAATACGATTAGGGTATTTATCCATAACAGGTTTTAAAGCTTGGCATAGTGCATTATAAAGTGAATCAACATCATTATCCGGTAATACTCTTATATCAATAATTAATTCACAACAACCACATATACGGTTTGCTGCATCACCGCCATGAATTACACCTAAGTTAAGGGTGGGATAGGGTACACTAAAACCTTCATTATGGTATTGTTCTTTAAATTTTTGTTTAAGGATTAATAAACGTTCAATGACCAAATGCATAATTTCGATAGCGTTAATGCCTTTGTCTGGATCACTTGAGTGACCTGATTTTCCAATCACTTTTATTGAATTGGAGATAAATCCTTTATGAGCTCGTATAGGAATTAACGATGTAGGTTCTCCAATGATTGTGCAATCGGGTTGTAATTGCGTTTGTTTGGCAAAAAATGATGCACCAGCCATTGAGGTTTCTTCATCTGCGGTAGCTAGTACATAAATTGGTTTGGTGAGTTTTTTTAAATCAATATCTCGCAAAGCATCTAGAATAAAAGCAAAAAATCCTTTCATATCGGCGGTACCCAGTCCATATAACTTATTATTTTCTTCAGTTAATTTGAAAGGATCTTTTGTCCATTGACCCTCATCGAAAGGGACTGTGTCACTATGCCCACTGAGCAATAATCCACCTTGAGTCCTATTTTCATCATTGGAATATGTTGCTAACAAATTGTATTTATTGCGAGTATTTGGAACGGGTTGTATATCGATACTAAAGCCTAAATCTGAAAACCACGACGCTAATTTGTCGATGAGCAGCTTATTAGAATAATCTAATTTTTCATTAGTAACATTGCTAATTGTTGGGGTAGATATAAGTTCATTATATATCGTTAAAAAAGATGGAAGAGTCATAAAAATCACCTTTAAAAAATAGTCAATATGTCCTTTTACATTATTATAAGAATAGCATTTAGATGATTCTTTGACTATCAAGGTATTTAAAATACTATTTTAAATTCAAATTTTTAACATTTTTTGCTGTTAATTGTTGTGTTTATTTTATTTATAAAAAACTTTTGTTATTATTTAAACAATATGGATAGAGGTTATAGAATTTATTATTCATTTAGTCTTAATAAAAAAATTAATTATATACAAATAAGGCATTATTCATGAAAAAAATTAGCAAGAAATGGATCATTATCATACTTATCCTTGTCGCATTTGGTTTTATTTTGTATCAACAGTTCGCAAGCGATGGTTATGGGTCAGATTTTACGAGTGGTAATGGGCGTATTGAAGCAACTGAAATTAATATCTCTGCTAAGTTAGCCGGTAGAATTGAAAAAATCAATGTTGATGAAGGTGATTTTGTTACAGCGGGTCAACCTTTAGTAATTATGCAAACGGATACGTTACAAGCTCAGTTAAATGAAGCCCAAGCTCAACATCGACAAGCAATGAGTAATGAAGCGACTTCTAGAGCTCAAGTTGCCTTAAAAATGAGTGACAAAGTGGCGGCTTTAGCCGGTGTTACTCAAAGAGAAAGTGATTTAGACATTGCCAATAAACATTTAGAACGCACCGCAGCACTTTATAAAAAAGGGGCTATTTCAGTTCAACAATTTGATGATGACACCGCTAAAGTAAATAGTGCAAAAGCAGCATTAGACTCTGCTAAATCACAAGTTACCGCTGCTGATGCGGCCATTGAAGCTGCGCAAGCTGGTGTGGAAAGTGCTAAATCTGCTATAAATGTAGCGCTAGCCAATATCAATCAAATTCAAGCGGATATTGATGACAGTACATTAACTGCACCCGTTGATGGACGTATTCAATATCGTATTGCCCAACCAGGTGAAGTTCTACCTTCAGGTGGTAAGGTGTTAAATCTGGTTAATCTGTCAGATGTGTATTTAACTTTCTTTTTACCGGAAATGATTGCTGGTAAAGTGGGTATTGGTGACGAAGTAAGATTGGTTCTTGATGCTTTACCCAATAAAGCAATTTCAGCCAAAATTTCATTTGTCTCAAGCGTTGCGCAATTTACGCCTAAAACCGTTGAAACTAAAGATGAACGTCAAAAACTCATGTTCAGAGTGAAAGCACAATTAAGCCCAGAATTGTTAAAATGTTATATAACTCATGTTAAAACCGGCCTTCCAGGTGTGGCTTGGGTAAGACTAGATCCTAATACGGAGTGGCCTTCAGGTTTATCTGATGTTGCAAAATGCCAAACTAAATAATTGGAGATAGCATATGTCAGAGTCAAATAAAAAGGATTTGACGTTACTTGCTGAAGGTAAGGCCATTGATGATGCGGTTGTAAATGTAAGTCATGTCACCTTACATTATAAAAAAACGTGTGCGCTTAATGATGTTAGTATTGCCATCCCGCCTAGATGTATGGTGGGACTGATTGGTCCTGATGGTGTTGGTAAATCTAGCTTATTATCATTAATAGCAGGCGCACATGTCATTCAAGAGGGATTAGTTTACGTTTTAGATGGTGACATGAAAGATAAATCCCATCGTAAAAACGTCTGTACCCGTATTGCTTATATGCCACAAGGATTAGGGAAAAACCTTTATCCTACACTTTCAGTCGAAGAAAATTTGCAATTTTTTGCTCGTTTATTTGGTAACGATGCTGCTGAAAGGCGACGTCGTATCGATGAGTTAACTAAAAGCACTGGGTTGTATCCTTTTTTATCTAGACCCGCAGGTCGCCTTTCTGGAGGGATGAAACAAAAAGTCAGCTTATGTTCTGCCTTGATTCATGATCCTGATTTACTTATTCTTGATGAACCAACAACAGGGGTAGATCCTCTTTCTCGCGCGCAATTCTGGCAATTAATCAATAAAATTCGTGAACAACGACCACAAATGAGCGTGATTGTTGCAACCGCTTATATGGATGAAGCGCAAAACTTTGATTGGCTGGTTGCAATGTATGGCGGTAAGATTCTTGAAACAGGCACGCCTCAAGCATTATTAGCCAAAACAGGTAAAGATAATTTAGATGATGCCTTTATTCAATTGATGCCAGAAGATGCTAGAGAAGGTTATGAATCGGTTGAAATTCCCCCATTAGATTTAAATAAAGATTTACAAGTGGCGATTGAGGCAAAAGGTTTAACCAAGCAATTTGGTGATTTTGTTGCGGTTGACCATGTTAACTTTTCAATCAAACAAGGCGAAATATTTGGTTTTTTAGGATCGAATGGTTGCGGTAAATCCACAACGATGAAGATGTTAACAGGGTTATTACCAATATCATCAGGTGAAGCTTGGTTATTTGGTAAACCGGTTGATGCAAGTGATATTAATGTTAGACGTCATTTAGGTTATATGTCTCAGGCTTTTTCGCTTTACAGTGAATTAACGGTTGAACAAAACTTAGTTTTACATGCCCGTCTATTTGGTATTGAAGAAAGCAAAATTCCAGCAAGAGTTGAGGAGTTAGTTAAGCGTTTTGGCTTGGAAAATGAATTAAAAAGTTTACCAGATAGTCTACCGTTAGGGGTTAAGCAAAGACTTTCTTTATCTGTTGCGGTGGTTCATAATCCTGAAATTCTTATCCTAGATGAACCGACTTCCGGGGTTGATCCCATTGCTCGGGATGACTTTTGGCGTTTAATTATCGAACTTTCCCGAAAAGATAAAGTTACGGTATTTATTACTACCCATTTTATGAATGAGGCGGCACGCTGTGATAGGATTTCACTCATGCATGCTGGTAAAGTATTAGCCAGTGATACTCCTGATAATATCATCCATTCCAAAAATGCTAAAACGCTGGAAGAAGCTTTTATTCGTTATTTAGTTGATGCTGGTGCAGATGATACCCATAGTGATGAAAAAGCAAGTGAAGAGCCTAAAACTTTAACCAATAAACAAGCTAATACAACGCAAGATGCTCACCTACAGGGATTTAGCTTAACTCGGATGATTGGGTGTATGTGGCGTGAAACTTTAGAGCTATCGCGCGATCCATTGCGAGCTTTGTTAGCATTTTTAGGTTCAGCTATCTTAATGTTGGTTATGGGCTATGGTATCACCATGGATGTAGAAGATTTAAATTTTGCGGTGTTAGATCGTGATCAAACTATTACCAGTCAAAATTATATTACCAATCTTTCTGGATCTAAGCGCTATTTTATCGAGAAACCGCCAATCCTTGATTATGATGATATGGATCATAGGATGAGAAGTAATGAGATAGCATTAGCTATTGAGATTCCACCAAATTTTGGTCGAGATATTCAACGTGGTGATCCGGTTAGTATTGGAATATGGATTGATGGTGCAATGCCTTTGCGTGCCGATACGATTAAAGGATATGTACAAGGAATGCATCTTGCTTGGTTAAGTGACAAAATAAAAACAACCACCGGAACGGCATCGAGTTCATTAGCAAATATTGAAACTCGATATCGTTATAATCCCGATATTAAAAGTTTACAAGCTATGGTACCGGCGGTTATTCCTATTTTATTATTAATGATTCCATCGATGTTAGCGGCACTATCCGTAGTACGTGAAAAAGAGATGGGGTCGATAATTAACTTATATGTTACGCCTGTTACCAAAACTGAATTTTTATTAGGTAAGCAGGTTCCATATATTGTGATTTCGATGCTTAGCTTTTTATTATTGCTGCTTATGGCGGTGACAATATTTGGCGTACCAATTAAAGGCAGCTTGTTGACTTTGTGTTTGGCTGGATTAGCTTATTGTATTATTGCAACAGGTTTTGGATTACTTGCTTCGACAGTAACACGCAGTCAAATTGCGGTTATCTTTTTAACCTGTGTTGGTACGATGTTACCTGCGATACAATTTTCTGGTTTACTTAATCCGGTTGCATCTTTAGAAGGTAGTGGACGATATATTGGTGAAGTTTATCCAACCACCCATATGCTTATTATTGCTCGAGGGGTTTTCAATAAAGCATTAGGACTTTTTGATTTACATAACTCTATATTTGCCTTGCTGATCACCATTCCGATTATACTGTGCGCAAGTATATTCCTACTCAAGAAACAAGAAGGATAGATATTATGCAAAGTTTTATTAATATTTATCGCTTAGGCATTAAAGAGTTATGGGGATTGATTCGTGATCCAATTATGTTGCTGTTAATTGCCTACTGTTTTACGCTTGATATCTATACTGCAGCAACAGCAACTTCAGACTCGCTTCATCATGCGTCGATTGCGGTAGTTGATGAAGATGATTCGCCATTATCCAGACAAATTATTGCGGCGTTTTATCCACCCATGTTTAACCAACCGGTAAAACTAAACTCTATGGATGAAGTTGATCGAGGTATGGATACCGATAGTTATACTTTTGCATTGAATATTCCACCTAACTTTCAACGCGATGTGTTAAATAATCAAAGTCCAGAAATTCAACTTAATATTGATGCAACACGAATGGGGCAGGCTTTTGTTGGGAATGGTTATATTACCCAAATTGTGACCAACGAAATAACAAAATATTTCAATCAAATCGATAAACCCACCAGTTTGCCGGTGAATATTGAAGTTCATGCTGCATTTAATCCAAACTTGACCCGTTCTTGGTTTGGTTCCGTTATGGAAATCATCAATATTGTGACCACGTTGTCGATTATTTTAACTGGCGCAGCTTTAATGAAGGAACGTGAACATGGTACTATCGATCACTTGCTTTCAATGCCAGTTACACCACTTCAAATCATGATATCAAAAGTTTGGTCGATGGGACTTGTCGTGCTTGTTTCAACATGGGGGGCACTCTTAGTTGTTGTTCATGGTTGGCTAAATGTTCCAATTGAAGGCTCGATTACCTTGTTTTTAATTGGGGCAGCTCTACATTTATTCGTGACAACGTCACTTGGAATCTTTATGGCGACTGTTGCCAAATCAACAGCACAATTTGCCATGTTATTTATTTTGATTCTTCTACCTTTACAGATGCTTTCTGGTGGTAGTACACCACGTGAAAGTATGCCTGAAGTAGTCCAAAATATCATGTTGTTTGCACCAACAACGCATTTTGTTGAATTAGGGCAGGCAATTTTATATCGTGGAGCGGGTTTAAGTGTTGTTTGGACATCTTATGCTTGGTTATTAGCTATTGGTAGTGTGTTCTTTCTTATTGCGCTTAAGCGTTTTCGTAATTCAATTGTTAATATGGGATCATAAGATCCCATATCTGCTATAACATGGAGCATCATTTTGTCTATTTTTGACTGGTTATTATCTTCATTGATGCAATAGACACATCTTTTATACAAGCTAAAGGTCTTTATACTGAATAAAACTTTAGATACTCATAAAGTAGTACAATTGCTTTATAAGAAGAATTGAGTCAGCCATTAATGACAGTATAATTAAAATTCCACAATAAATTTAGTCTTTGCAACTTAGTTTTTACAATTAAGGTAACTTAAAAGTTTTGTGCCACAAAGCGGACACTATCTTGATTACACAAATGTAAATGTAATTTTGGGGATAAGTAATAATATCCAATATGAAGACCTTATTTGTATCTATTATGAAAAAAATAATGGATCATGGTTTGAATGGAAATGTTATTAATTTGTGCAAATTAGTAATAATAAAACCAATCCATTATGTCCTCTAACTACATAGATAAGTGAATGTTTTTAATCGTTATCAATAAGTAATGATGAAAAGCTATATCATAGCTTTTCATTATATCATGCCACTAATGCCGGCTTAGTAAACTTAATTCTTAATATTGTGTAAGTAATTTGAAATATTTTGTTAATAAAATGAATTTAATTGTCATTTTTTTTACATAATTACTTGTTATAATTTAGCCATATATTACAGATGAGGTTGAGTATTCAATTATATCATCATCGTAGTTTGGGATGGAGTGTTTACAATTATACTATCAATTTATGGATATTTTGATAGTGTAAAAATCAGTATTTATACTTTTAGTGCTAAAAAGAAATGGTCCTAAATAAAAATATCTGATTTAAGTGGTACCAAAAGTAAAGGTTATTTTTGACTTATTGCTCATGGAAGATTTGGCATCACTAAAAATTTTTGCAATTTTGCCAAGGAGGGCATTATTGCAAACTCCAATTTTGTTGTTTTAATGTCCATTAACGCTTTTACACAAATCCAAAACTCTCAGGTACTATTTCTATAAAGCATCGATATTAACTGTTTTTAAAATAAATCGTCTTAGTCCAACATAAAAATAAAGTAACTTATAGATAACTGAGTTCCAGTTATCAATTTGTACTTGATAATTCATCTTAAAAATACCGATATATTAAAGTGATAAAAATTGCTACTTGAAGTGGCTTCATACGAAAAATCGTATATTTTTCTAAAATAATTCCCAATTTAATGGGAATTTTTATATAAAAAAACGATTAATTTCGTTTGGTATTTTTTAATTCTTTTGGTGATAATCCAAAATAGGCTCTAAATCGTTGAGAAAATCGAGCTGTGGATGAATACCCAACCATTGTGGCAATATGTTCTGTTGAAAGGCTCGATGTTTGTAATAAGTGAAGCGCTCGTCCCATTAACACTTTTTCTTTTATTTTTTGGATATTTTCCCCTTCAAACTTTAATTTGCGATATAGTGTCGCTTTACTCATACAGATTTCTTTGCTCACGTCATCTATAGTTATTTTTTTATTGTCGTTTCTTTTAAATATTTCGATAACTTTTTGGGTTGTTTCTTTTTGACTGGGGAGGTAAGCTAAATTTTGATATCCTGAACTAATCAATAAGTTGATGATCTCTTTTCTTCGGTTTTCTAATATATCTTCTGTTGCCCAATCTAAACATTCAACCAGTTGAGATATGCATTTGTATAAAGCGCTATTAGCTTTACCAAATGTGTATATTTCAGATTTATTCGTGTTATTATTGATTAAGTTATTATCAAAATCAGAAAATTCAAATTCAACGAGTACCGCAAGATAATTGGTATTGGCAGGGATATTTCGCATACTCATTGTTTGTACATCGGTAAAAAAAACAAAATTACCTACATTGCACGCGATTTTAGTTTCATTACCAACGATTTTACAACCATTTAATACAACAACAAGCAGGGGTTTTAATATAGGTATATTAGAGAGATCCTGTTGTTTTATTGATTTATAAGTGGAAACACATTTTTTATGATTCAATGTAGTACTTAAAGTTTTGAGTCTTTCTATTTCTAATTCTGTATTTTTCATCCTAATCAATCCGTTCTTATGTTGTGGTCACTCATTAAGGATATACAATATCCATCGCTAGAATATATGTTACTCTTTTACTTATTATATATAATAACGGTTATTATTTTTAGTTATTTATTTCACCAATGGCAATTCATTCCAATGAGTAGTATAACGTTTGCTTAATAATTCACGTTTTATCTGCCAAGGAGCAGATTTTTGTATTCCTCCTAATTGGATCGTATTTTTCCCCATTTTTTGATTGATTATATCAATTGTCTTCATAAGTTTATCATTTTTATGCAGTGATGGATTTGTCAACGATGTAGTAAAAAAATCTGGTTGGAAATGCCCGTTTTTATTTTTCAGATCCAGCAACATTACCCCTGATTTCATAAATAAAAGATCTTGTTTATATATTGCCAGCAACCCTTTTTGTGCTGCGTGAATAATTAATCGTGAGTCATCCGTTGGAAAAGAAAGTGGTACAACAATTGATGGATGATATTGATTTGAATTGACACAAAAGCGATCAGTTTTTAAAAAGACAAGAATAGCACTAGCGACAGATTGTTGTTGTCTAAGTTTTTCAGTTGCACGGCTTGCATGCAGACGAATCGCTTCTTGTAAATCAAATAGTGCGCTTGTTAAACGACCAAAACTGCGTGATATCATGATGTTTTTCTTCGGAGCGGCTAGGTCATCTAACTCAATGCAGTTAATTCCTTGTAATTCTAATACTGTTCGTTCTAGCGTTACTGAAAAGTTATTTCTAATATATTTTATATTGGCCTGGCGCAGGTCCCATGCAGTATCAATATTGATTCTGTTTAATTTGTTTGCAATATGTCGACCAACACCCCAAATGTTATTAACGGGAAAGGTTTTTAATAAATTTTTTTGTAATTTTTCATCTGTAGGTAAACAATAAACATTTTGATAAATAGCGTGTTTTTTTGCTATATGATTAGCTAACTTTGCTAATGTTCGAGTGGGCGCAATACCAATACTAACAGGAATGCCTGTATCTCGTTTTACAATATTTTTTATGTTTAAACAATGTGCTGTCATATCCGCAAATCCATCTAATTGAATAAAGGCTTCATCAATAGAATAGAGCTCAATACTAGGAGTATGATTTTGTACAGTATCAAAGACTCGCTGACTCATATCACCATAGAGTTCATAGTTTGAACTGAGCAAAATTATTTGTTTACGAATTTTAGATGGGATCTGATAAGCCGGCATCCCCATAGGTACTAATGGTTTTAATTCATTTGAACGAGCAATGACACAGCCATCATTATTGGACAAAATCCCAATGGGTTTTCCTTCTAATTTAGGATTAAAAACGCGCTCACATGAGGCATAAAAGTTATTACAATCAATTAAACCTATCATACATGCGCTCTTTTTCGTAATGAGTGAATAGTATGTATAACAATGCCCCAAATATGCACATCTTTGCCTATTAAGGGAATGGGTGGATAAAGAGAATTACCTGATAATAAATGATGTTGATCGTCAAATATTCCGAGACATTTGCATGTTAATTCACCATCAACTGCAGCAATTACAATGTCACCCATCTTAGGCTCTAAGGAACGATCAACAACTAATAAATCACCACTAAAAATACCATAATCGATCATAGAATCGCCTACGGCTTTAATATAATATGTTGCGCTAGGATGCTTTACTAAATGTTCAGTCAAATCAAGTTTAGTTTCCAAATAATCATCAGCAGGGGAAGGAAATCCAGCTCTTACTGGTGTATCAATTAAAGTTAAGTAATTTTTATCGGCAGCATTAACCATGCCAAGTACAATACAATTATTACGCAAGTATGTTCTCCTTAAAATTATCCTATAAATCTATTTTGTGTGTTATAGAGATAGTAAAAAACGAATACATGTATAAATATACAGTATAAAGTGATTGATTCAAAAAATTTCGACTGTAAAAAAATTGAAATTGAACAAAAAAGCAATAATCGTTAAGTCTCAACAAAAATTATCGGTCTTTTCGATTTTTATAGGATTAAAAATAGCAGGGCAAATATAAATAGGGTTTAACTTAAAAATAGTCCAAATAATCGTATCGATTTTGTCAGGTTACATAAATTACTTACATTGAATTAATCATTCATTGATATTTTGAAAACATAATTCACTATCTATTATGTTAATTATTTATTTGAATAATATAAAGAGCAGCAGTCAAGTGACATTGTTATACCTTTATATATACGATTTAAATCATATTGTTAACTATAAAATTAGCAGTGTTTAGTTGTTTACAAATCGCATTAAAAAATATTAAAATAAAAGGTTTAATGGCTAAATTAACTTTTACCATAATTTAACACACGTTTTCTGAATGATCTTATTCATTGATTTTTATCAAATAAAACTTTGTTATTTAGGGGCATTCAATCAAAATTGAATGGTTTTTTGATCTTTTTAAGAGAGCTAGTGGATCTTGCTTCACACAAGTTAAAAAAGAATAAGTATAATACCGCGCAATTTACAGTATTTTCCATTTGAAATAACAAAGGTTGACATATTAACAATGTATTCAGTTAAGCTTACATCATGTAAAACAGCATTTAGCAATATAAAATTTCAAAAAACAAACATGCACTTTTACATGTAATAAATATATTCAGCTTTGTTATCCGCTTTAGCTCGGTCTAAAAAATAATATCTAATCAAAAGTTACCGAACAATTACCGATTTTGTATTTCAAGTAATATTATTTTAGGAGTTTTAAAAAAATGAATCTGATCTGGTCTGCAGTTGGGCAAGTAGTAAGTTCTTGTCTTCCGGTGTTTTTACTTATTTTTCTTGGTTGGTTGTGTGTACAGCAAGGAATATTTACAAAAGATTCTAAAAAGTTGTTATCAGGACTTGTATCTAACTTTGTATTCCCAGCATTACTATTTGTGCATACATCGCATGCTAAACCATCGCAAATATTCAATGGTATTTGGATGATTGCTTTTTTCTGCACAATGTCATTTTTATGGATTGTTTGTTTTTTAGTTAATAAATACATTTTACATAAAGATCTAAAATCAACTGCCATGAGTTCAATGTTATGCTGTTTCCCAAATATGGGGGGAATGGGTGTTCCATTCTTAACTTTAATGTTAGGTGCCTCATCCACAATTTCTGTTGCAGTTGCTAACTTTGTTGTGGCATTGTCATTAATTCCTATGACTATTTTTCTATTAGAATTATGTGACACCAAAATATCAGGTGGTAAAGTAACGGGTGGAATGGTTTTTAGTGCAGTAAAAAGTTCACTTATGAAACCAATGTTCTTAGGCGTTATCCTTGGTTTAATTGTGAGTGTAACAGATGGTACCACTTGGATGCCACACTTTATATTTAATACCTTTGATATCATGTCTAATGCTTGTAACTTTATCTCGTTAATTGCGGTGGGTGTAGGTATTTATGGTGTGAAATTAAAAATGACAAAACCACTTATGATCAATGTGGTTTTAAAAAGCTTCTTTACACCAATTGTTGCTTTAATTGCTGTACATTTATTTGGTATTACAGGAATGGAAGCAGAAGAGTTAGTCTTCTTACTTGCAATGCCAACGGCATCAACAGCGGTTATTTTGGCTTATAACTGGAATGTTGAACAAGAACATGCATCAAGCATTTTCTTTGCTTCAACAGTTTTATCAATCTTTATTTTACCTACTTTACTACTCATTATGGAATATACCATTCCAGGTGTGCAGTAAGTCTTTCAATGGATTCAAAAAGCCTCATTTAGCCTGTCTAAATGAGGCTTTTTATTGGTTTTATTATCACTCGAAAAACGTCATTTCTTAATTGTCTTTGCCTTTTTATTCGTTTTCTTAAATTTTTTATTGTAAATAAAATCATTTACAAGTCGTCAGAATTTTTTATCATGTGTGTAACTGAGTATTAAAAGAACAATACAAATAACAAAACATGAAAAATAATCATTTTAGTAATCAAAGTTGCAAAATAATTGCCTAACCATAAAAAGTCTGAACAACAGAGACCGGCATCTTATATTATTTTACCCCAAAAGTTATGACTGTTACCTTTACTCGTAATAATAACGTTCAACAACAAATGATTTAGATGCGTTAACTCTTTTGAAATGAGTAAAAAACGTCAGTTTTACTAAAACAAAGGTATTGCTATTGAAAACTTTTAAAGTCTAATATGCCAAACCTCTTTGGCAAGAGAACAAAATAATGGAAAATTGTATCAATACAATTCATTTAATTATCGGTTATTTTTATAAAACTGTTTTTTAGGTTGTCGAAATAACTAAGAACAAGCAAAAGCATCCATAAAACCCAAGACAATAAAAATGAATGGAAATGTATTTGCATGATGTAAAAGGAGATCTACTAACAGAATGCATTTAAACTCAGTAGCCGTTTATTAATATGATTTATAGTTATAAATTCAATGAAAGTGAAAAAAGAAAATGAAACGGTATAGACTCCTGAATATTTTTTACAAAGAATAGTTAAAATTGTAGTTTTATTCAATGACAAATGTGGTAAATATGGTCAAATTATCAGCAAATTCTTCAAACAAAAAAGCAATGATGGAAATTTCACGATGAGTGAATTCTGGCTAAAGATTGATCTGCATAATAAAATCATTTTTTTAAATGATTTACCTTCTTTATCCACAAATTTATTCAGTTTTTTTGGGGATAACAATTGCGTGATTTTTTACCAATGAAAGTGAAAAAGAATAACTATTAAGCAAATCATATGCAGATTTCATTTAATTCTTAGATTTTTTATTAGGGTCTATTATGAGTTATTTTAATTATCATGCGAAAGCAAAAAAGTTAATTAAGGATGGCCATTTAGTTGGGTATGAGTTTGTTGAAAATTGGAATGGCATAAAGCCAGCATTAGTACTCTATTTTGATGAGGCAAATCCAATGCCGATTCGAGAATATCGCTGGCAAGAATATTTACCATTACTCAATAGTGATGAAGAAAAGTGGTAAGTTTGAAATCATGCAATGTTAGTTAAAACTAATACAGCTAATAGCATTGCTTTTATCACTTATTTGATTATAACTAAATTCATTTCTATAAGATTTTTATTGAAGAATAAAATCAGAAGAATTTTTATATAAATAAAAAATTAAAAAATTTAATACGTATCTGTTACATTAAACTATTAACAATTTGATCATATTAAGCAACCTTAACATCCAATTGATGCAAATAAGCTTTGTGTGGCCTACATTGTTGATACAATAAATTTGCCAATCGCAAGGCTTAAGCGTAAAATGCCAACCTATTTTTGCTTAACCTATTACATACAGTAATACTGACTTGAAATCAGAGGCATTTTTGAATGACACTTTTATATGCAAAACCAGAGTTACTTTCTCCTGCTGGTTCCCTTAAAAATATGCGTTATGCGTTTGCTTATGGCGCAGATGCGGTTTATGCCGGACAACCTCGATATAGCTTACGTGTTCGAAATAACGAATTTAATCATGAAAATTTAGCCATAGGCATTAACGAAGCACATGCGCAAGGTAAAAAGTTTTATGTTGTTGTTAATATCGCCCCACATAATTCTAAATTAAAAACCTTTATTCGCGATTTAGAACCCATTGTCAACATGAAGCCAGACGCATTTATCATGTCCGATCCGGGTTTAATTATGTTGGTTCGTGAACATTTCCCTGAAATGGAAATTCATTTATCCGTACAATCGAATGCGGTAAACTGGGCTACTGTAAAATTTTGGCACAAAATTGGATTAACACGAGTGGTGTTATCACGTGAATTGTCACTGGATGAAATTGCTGAAATTCGCGAAAAAGTACCGGAAATGGAACTGGAAGTATTTATTCACGGTGCGCTTTGTATGGCATATTCTGGACGTTGTTTGCTTTCTGGTTATATCAATAAACGTGATTCAAACCAAGGTACTTGTACTAATGCTTGCCGCTGGGAATATAAAATTGCGGAAGGCAAAGAAGATGAAGTAGGGCAAATCGTGCATAAATGTGAACCGATCCCAGTTCAACAAAGAGAACCAACTTTAGGTATAGGTTCCACTACGAATAAAGTGTTTATGCTGGAAGAATCTGGACGTCCTGGCGAATATATGCAGGCTTATGAAGATGAGCATGGCACTTATATCATGAACTCCAAAGATTTAAGAGCAGTTGAATTAGTTGGTGATTTAACTAAAATTGGAGTACATTCATTAAAAATAGAAGGTCGTACTAAATCTTTTTATTACTGTGCTAGGACCGCTCAAGTGTATCGTCAAGCAATCGATGCAGCAAGTGAAGGAAAACCTTTTGATCCACGCCTATTAACCGAGCTTGAGTCTTTAGCTCACCGTGGTTATACGGAAGGATTTTTACGTCGTCACAAACATGAAGACATGCAAAATTATGTGCATAGCCATTCAGTATCAGACAGACAACAGTTTGTTGGTGAGTTTAGTGGAGAGCGTTTAAATGGTTTGGCTGAAATCATTGTTAAAAATAAATTTTCAGTGGGTGACAGTGTGGAAATGATGACACCGAAAGGTAATAAGACTTTTATTATTGAACGTATGGAAAATAAGAAAGGGCAACCTGTACCTGCTGGATTAGGGGATGGACATATTGTTTATATTCCTATTGCTGAAGATATTGATTTAAATTATGCATTATTGATGCGGAATTTTGATTAACCTAAACTAAGTAAAACTGTTCGGATATGCCGAACAGTTACCTTGATTGTCGTTATTGACGAATCAAATCATCACCATAACCAATCCATTTATACGTGGTTAATGCTTCAAGCCCCATAGGTCCACGAGCATGTAATTTTTGTGTACTAACCGCAACTTCAGCACCTAAACCAAATTGTCCACCATCGGTAAAACGAGTAGATGCATTGACATAAACAGCCGCAGCATCGACTAAATGGACAAACTTTTCAGCGTTCGCTAAATCACGTGTTAAGATGGCTTCTGAATGACCACTGCCATATTCACGAATGTGCCCAACCGCAAATTCAAGTGAATCGACAATGACTATATTCAAATCTTTTGATAGCCATTCTTGACGTAATTCTTCCTCTTCAACAGGGAACACATTTGCGACGCCCGTTTCTAAAATTTTGAATGCATCAGTATCGGCATGTAATATAACATGGTTGTCAGCCATAATTTGACTAAGTTTTGGTAAAAATGTATTGGCAATTTTGGTATGTACTAACAATGTTTCCAAGGTATTACAAGTACTAGGGCGTTGAGTTTTAGCATTTAAAATGATTGGATATACTTTATCAAAATCAGCACTTTCATCGACAAAAATATGACAAACGCCAATTCCGCCGGTGATAACAGGTATGGTTGAATGTTCACGACACAGTTTGTGTAAAGCTGCGCCTCCACGAGGAATAATCATATCAACATATTTATCAAGTTTAAGAAGTTCATTGATGTATTTGCGATCGGGATTATCAATGAATTGTATTGCTGTTTTAGGCAAACCTACATGCTCTAATGCTTGTTGGATAATTGCTACGGTTGCACGATTGGTATGAATGGTTTCCTTACCCCCTCTTAAAATAGCTGCATTACCCGTTTTAAGACAGAGTGTGGCAATATCAATAGTCACATTAGGACGAGCTTCATATATTACCCCTATAACACCTAATGGGACTCTATAACGTTGTAACTTTAAATCATTTTCTAAAGTGGCTCCATCAATAATTTGACCAACAGGATCGGTTAATGAAATGACTTTTCGCACATCATTGGCAATTGAGGATAATCGTTGTGATGTTAACAATAATCGATCTAAGATCGCTTCATTTAATCCTTGTTCTTTGGCTATTAGGATATCTTTTTCATTAGCGGCAAGAATTGTTGTACTGTGTTTTTCTAATAAATCGGCGATAACAGCTAACACTTTATTTTTAATCGTAGTAGAGCATTGTGCTAATTGATAAGAAGCAAGTTTCGCCTCTTTTCCTATTTGAACTATCATTTTTAACCTTTATTAATTTGATTCACAAATTTCTTTAAATAAATTGAAGTTACCTAAAAAATTCCTTCATTGAATACGGTATTATGTATAATAGAAAAAACCGGTTACTCAAATACAACGGATAATTGTTTTTTTTAGTTAAAGAGATTAACTTTACATAAAAAATAAATGATATAAACCCAAATACCTATTCATTATCAGGTGAAAAAATACAAGATATGTATTTGAATTTGTATTTTTTCTTTCAGCCACTCATTGGTCAATGTTTCATTCTCTTTCAGAGAAGCATGTAAAGTATCTAACAGTTTAAATTTAATAATATTATTGAAACAAAATCTGTAGATTTTCAATCTGTTTTCTGTCTTATTTATTGCAATGTAATAAATTTATATACACATATTTGTTATTTCGATTGGATTTTATATCTTCAAAAATCATGTTTTATCATCTTTTAGAAGAGCTGATGATGGAGAATATAAAATCTTAACCAATGACCATATAAACCATCCTATACTAAAAATAAGATCTAATAAAGGGGTTGTAATCATTGTGATTCATGACTATTTTATTTCTGGTCATGTTAATATGATAATGATTTAAATGACTCTATCACTGTTGATGGTTATCAAAAACTCAGCGCATAATGTTTTTTTATTATTTGCTGTTGTGATTCCATTCTTTATTTTTATATTAATAATTTATTATTTTATAATCATATCATTACGATGTACGGCGACAGAACCATATTCATAACCGATAATTTGGCTGATTTCTTGTGAATGATGTCCGGCAATCTGTTTTAATGCATCGCTATTATAACGACTTACTCCACGAGCTATGCTTTTGCCTGATTTATCACAAATATCAATAACCTCACCACGAGAAAAATTTTGTTCAACTTGTAAAATTCCTTTGGGCAAAAGTGAACTGCCATTATTTAAAATAGCATTTACTGCACCATCATCTAACAAAACTTTACCAGCTTTTGGTGCACCAAATAACCAATGTTTACGATGCTCTAAAGGGGTTTTTGGCGGGATAAAACGTGTACCAACCGATTGGTTGTTTACCGTATCAATAATGACATTAGGTTTATTACCTGCTGCAATAATAACCTCAATCCCAGCACTTCCTGCTACTTCGGCAGCTTGTACTTTGGTGCCCATTCCACCAGTACCAAGCCCAGAAACACTATCTCCAGCTATACTACGTAACTTATCATCAATATGATTGATTTCATGAATTAATTTAGCATTTTTATCTGATCTTGGATCTGCGGTAAATAAACCTGCAATATCCGTTAATAAGATCAATTTGTCGGCTTCCGCTAAAATAGCTGCTAAAGCAGATAAATTATCATTATCACCCACTTTAATTTCAGCCGTTGCCACTGCATCATTTTCGTTGATAATGGGTATAATGTGATTGTCCAACATGGCTTTTAAAACATCTTGTGCATTTAAAAATCTTTCACGATCCTCAAGATCGGCACGTGTTAATAACATTTGACCAATATAAATTTTATAGATGGAAAAGAGTTGTTCCCAAAGTTGTATTAATTTACTTTGACCAACTGATGCAAGTAGCTGTTTTGAGGCAACGGTATTAGGAAGAGTAGGATAATTAAGATATTCACGACCTGCGGCAATAGCCCCTGATGTAACAATAATAATTTTATGTCCATCTTGATGTAAAATAGCACATTGCCTGATGAGTTCAACAATTTGTGCACGATCCAACTGTTTGGTACCACCCGTCAAAACACTGGTACCTAATTTAACAACGACAGTTTGTTGTTTTTTAATGGTCATAATATACTCTTATTTTAAATCAGGTCTTACACAATTGACTCCATCCATTTTACAGACTGAGTCAACCCATCATGCAAGCTCTTTTGTAATGGTGTTTTATGTATGGTTACTAATTTATTTTGTTTAACTGAACGAATCAATTTTGCTTCATTCACATTACTTAAAAAATCATCTTCAACAATAATATTCATGACAGGAACAGGACAAGCATGAGTTAATAATCCTTGATTTTTGAGTGAAAAGTAATTTAATTCGGCCGCTAATTGTGCATTAGATATGGAAGGTAAACCAAGGCGACTGGCCAACATATCTTTGTAAATAACTGGTAGATTCTTTTGCAAATCTTTATCTACAAAAATTTGATGAACAAAAGGTGTAAAGTTAAATAACCCTTTAATCTTATTTGGCATCACATAAGCTAACCGTGTTGCAAGATGGGATCCAAATCGAAATCCGGCTAAAATAACGCGACTATTGTCAACCCATGGAACCGATGAAAGTTGTTCTAATATTGCTTGATGAATTTTACTGCTATTTTGATTTAAAGCAAAATGACGACTATGTCCGACAGACGGTAGATCAACCGTTAACATAGCAAATCCACGAGGAGCTAAATATTCTCTAAAATAACGATAATAATCAATTTGTAAACTGCCCAAAGCATTACATATGAATACAACAGGGCAAGTGCTGTCTGTTTTTGGTAAGTGCAACAATGTTTTAACACGACGATTCTCAATTTTAAATTCCAGCTCTTTGACTGTAAAAGGAGAATAGTTAAGCGCTTTTAAATAAGCTTGATAAGCACAAGTTTGTGCATACATAGCTAGTTCATCATTTTTAAAATGTGGGTAACTGGCAATGCTGGAATATTCACTAGCGATAAGAAAATAATTATGTAAATTAACTCTATCTTCGTCCCTAAAGTTTTCTTTATCTATTAAATCAGCTTTAGACTGCCACAATGCAGCTTGATTTAAAAATTCATAAACCCAATTTCCCGATTGATAACCGATAACTGTATCTAACCACTTTTCATTGGTGTGACGTTTTGTTGAAGCGGCAATTTTGGACAAAAGCGCTTCAACTTCTAATTTGGGTAATCCTCGCCAAAACCATAAAAAAGGATTAATGATCCGATACCATCTTGAATCAATTTCACCATCTAAAGGACTAATACTACTACCGTCACTACTATCTATACGTTTAATCAGCGTTGATGTCTCAGGATAATCAAACTGTGGTTTAAATATCTGAGCAGATAAATTTTCGGTAGTAGTCATGATCGTTTTAAATATCCTTATTGATGATCGCTAATCGGTTTAACAAACATTACACCTGTATCCCAAGGTTGCTCAATCCAAGTATCTTGCTCAATGTCAACAATATAATCATCAACAAGCGGTTTACCAGCGGGTTTAGCAAAAATGGTAACAAAACGAGCTTTGGGATACATTTCACGGATAGTATGTGCGGTGTTGCCAGTGTCGACTAAATCATCAACAACAATGAAGCCTTCACCATCGCCATTTGCTTGTTTTAAAATTAGTTTTTCACGTTGATGATCATGATCATAACTTGAAATGCACACCGTATCAACGTAACGAATACTCAATTCACGAGCCAAGATAGCAGCAGGTACTAATCCTCCGCGGCTGACAGCAATGATACCTTTCCATTGGTTTGCAGGTAACAATCGTTTGGATAGTTGGCGCCCGTAAGATTGTAACATTTCCCAAGTGACATTAAATTTTTCTTTTTCAGCGATAAGTTCGGCTTTATGCTGTTTTTGAGCTTTGATTTCTTCTTCTGTTAAAGTTTGTTCTATTGACATGAGTAACCTGCAATTTTAATCGAATATACGAATTTAATAAATTAATATTAATGGACTAAAAATAGATGTAAAATTGCACCTTATTATAATGTGATTACACAAAAAAAACTACTTATTAATTTATTACTGAGACAATATTGAGGTTAAATTATGCTTTCTACTTTAAAGCCAAATTCTATTTGGCAGATTTTTAATGATATTTGTAAAATTCCACATCCATCTCATCATGAACAAATGATCACTAAATATATTGTCGATTTTGCAAATACTCATCACATTCACTGTGAACTTGATAAAGTTGGTAATATTTTATTAACTAAACCGGCAACTAAAGGCATGGAAAACTGTCCATCTATTGCACTACAAGCTCATATGGATATGGTACCGCAAAAAAATGAAGGAACCGTTCATGATTTTACTACTGATCCAATTCAACCTTATGTTGATGGTGAATGGGTGAAAGCGAAAGGTACAACTTTAGGTGCAGACAATGGTGTAGGATTAGCTTCTGCTTTAGCTGTGTTAATCGATCCCACTATTGAACATGGTCCTATTGAAGTTTTAGTCACAACGTCGGAAGAGACGGGTATGCATGGAGCATTTGGTCTGCAATCTAATTGGTTAAAAAGTCATTATCTAATTAATACCGATTCAGAAGATGAAGGAGAGATATTTACAGGATGTGCAGGTGGTGTTGACTTTACTTCAACTTTTGCCGTTGCTTACGCAGTTATTCCAGAAAAACATGATTGTTATGTAAATATCTCGCTTAAAGGTTTAAAAGGTGGGCATTCCGGTTGCGATATTCATTTAGGGCGTGGTAATGCAATTAAATTAATGGCTCGTTTTTTAGCTGAATATGCGCAAGATATTTCATTTAGATTAGCGGATATAAAGGGCGGTTCGTTGCGTAATGCCATCCCTAGAGAAGCTTTTGCTCAAATCACTTTGAGTAAACAAGATTTACCTCAACTTGAATCTATTGTAAAACAATATCAAACAACCTTAAATAATGAATTAGGGCACGTAGAACCTTCGATACAGATAAATTTTTCAGAAGTAACTTCCGATGAAGTTAAACGTGTTTTAACCCTAGAACATCAAAATAAAATTATTCATTTTTTGCATACTGCACCTAATGGGGTGGTACGTATGAGCGATCAGTTACATGGTATTGTCGAAACTTCACTGAACTTAGGTATTGTCAATATTGTTGAAAACCAATTCAATACGCATTATTTAATTCGTTCACAAATTGATAGCGCAAAAGATGCAGTAGTCTCAACGTTAATATCGCTCAGTCAATTAACCAATGCCAATTATGAAATCAGTGGAGGATATTCGGGTTGGGAGCCGAACTTGAATTCGAGTCTTTTACAATTGGCTAAAGATAAATATTACGAGATATTCTCACAAAAAGCGAAAATTATGGTGATACATGCTGGACTAGAATGTGGATTATTTAAACAAACTTATCCAAATATGGATATGATATCAATCGGTCCAACAATTGTTTCACCCCATTCTCCAGATGAAAAAGTAAATATCCAGAGTGTTATTCGATATTGGGAACTGCTTATAGCGATATTAAAATCAGCAAATCAATTGAAGTAACCTATTCATTTTTATGCCTGCTGATGGTTAATGGTAGGCATAGCTAACTTGTTTTTTTGTCTAATTTTTTTACTATTCATTTTCCTTAATATCAATAGCGTCAGTTGAAAATAAATTCATAAAAAGTGAATAAAAATTCATTTTTTGCTTGTGCAGATTTGATAAATAACCTACTATATATAACATTGTTGCATTGAAATAAATTAGGATAGACATGTTGAAGTCAATTATTGTTGGAGCGAGTGGTTATGCAGGTGCAAAATTAGCTTATTATTTAAATAAGCATCCACATATTGAGTTAATCGCATTAACAGTATCGCAAAACAGTCAAGACGGCGGTAAACTTATTTCTGATAATGAGTTATATCCACAATTAAAGGGGATAATAGACCTACCGCTTATAGCCACATCTGATTATTCGAGCTATATCAATGATGTTGATATCGTCTTTTTAGCAACAGAACATTCTGTTAGTCATACCATTGCTCCTTATTTTTTAGAACAGGGTTGTACTGTTTTTGATTTATCTGGTGCTTATCGCGTTAATTCTCCTAAGTTTTATACTGATTATTACGGTTTCACTCATCAACATCAGAAATGGCTAAATAATGCTGTTTATGGTTTGGCTGAATGGAATCATGAAAAGATAAAACGCGCACAATTAATAGCTGTACCTGGTTGTTACCCTACCGCCGCACAATTACCGCTTAAACCTCTTATTGAAGAAAATTTATTAGATAATACTCAATGGCCAGTAATTAATGCGGTTAGTGGCGTGAGTGGTGCTGGTCGAAAATCGACAAATAATAACAGTTTTTGTGAGGTAAGCCTACATGCTTATGGACTGTTTACTCATCGCCATCAACCCGAAATTGCCACCCATTTAGGTCAACAGGTTATTTTTATACCTCATTTAGGTTGTTTCAAACAAGGCATTCATGCCACTATTACATGTCGAGTTAATGAGGGTGTTACCTCGCAAGATATCCTTAATGCATTAAATAAATACTATAAAGATAAACCATTAGTTAGAGTTTATGAAAAAGATTGGCCTGCTTTGAAAGCAGTGATCGACCTACCTTATTGTGATATTGGTTTTGCTCTAAACGATCGTCATTTGATTCTAATTTCGGTTGAAGATAATTTATTAAAAGGTGCTGCAGCTCAAGCTGTTCAATGTATGAATATTCGTTTTGATTATGAGCAAACCACATCGTTATTTTGATGTTTAGGTAAGCAAATCAAATTTTGGATAAACATCCAAAATTAAAACTAATAGGAAATAGAAATGAAACCATTAATTATAAAACTTGGCGGTGTAATACTTGATAACAAAGATGCTTTAAATAATTTATTCGTTATTATTTCTAACTATAAAAAAAATTATCGTCGATCATTAATCATTGTTCATGGTGGGGGTAGCGTTGTTGATTCATTAATGGACCGCTTATCCATGCCAGTTGTTCGCCGTAATGGTTTACGTGTTACACCTGCTGACCAAATTGATGTAATTGTTGGTAGTCTTGCTGGTAGTGCAAATACCCGATTATTATCAGAAGCAAAAAAGCAACAGATAGCAGTTGTTGGACTGTGCTTAGCTGATGGTAACAGTGTTGAAGTTAAACAAATCTCTGAAGACTTAGGTTACGTAGGTGAAGCTAGAGCCGGTGATCCGACTTTGATCAATTTATTAGTAAATGCAGGCTACTTACCTATTATTAGCTCAATTGGCATTACTGAAAATGGACAAATGATGAATGTCAATGCTGATCATGCTGCGGTAGCTTTAGCCAAAACTTTGAATGCGGATTTAATTTTGCTTTCTGATGTGGTTGGTGTTTTTGATGAAAACAAACAGCTGATTGAATCTTTAACCCAATCGCAAGCCGATCAACTCATTGCAAACGGCGTAATTACAGATGGTATGATTGTTAAAGTCAATTCAGCTTTTGAGGCGGCAAAAGCATTAGGGCGACCAATTGATATTGCAAGTTGGATGCAATCCGATAAATTAATTGAATTATTTAATGGAAATTCAGGTATAACTGGCACAAGAATTATTGCTTAAATAAAATACAAAAAGCATATTAGACTGGTTAATAATTTTTAACATATTGAAAGTATATAAACTTTAGCTCATTTAATTATTGTTAGTTATTATAAAAAGGGTATAGCATGAAAAAGAGTAAAACAAACAAAGTGGTATTGGCTTATTCAGGTGGTTTGGATACATCAGCGATTATTCCTTGGTTAAAAGAGAACTATGGGGGATGTGAAGTTTATGCGTTTGTGGCTAATGTTGGTCAAGATCCAAAAGAATTAAAAGATGTTGAAAAAAAGGCTAAGGCATCAGGAGCGATAGCTTGTAAAGTTGTCGATTTACGAGAAGAATTTGTCAAAAATTATGTTTATCCGGTATTAAAAACGGGTGCCTTATATGAAGGTACTTATTATCTAGGTACCTCAATGGCTCGACCAATTATTGCTAAAGCTCAAGTTGAATATGCTTTAGAAGTTGGTGCAGATACACTTTGTCATGGAGCAACGGGTAAGGGTAATGACCAAGTTCGTTTTGAAACAACTTATACAGCTCTTGCACCACAACTTAAAGTAATTGCCCCGTGGCGTGAATGGGATTTACGTTCGCGTGAAGCTTTAATTGATTATTTAAAAGTTCGTAAAATTCCAACCACAGCAACAGTTGAAAAAATTTACAGTCGTGATGAAAATGCATGGCATATCTCTACAGAAGGCGGTGTTCTTGAAAGCACTTGGAATCAATCTAATGCGGATTGCTGGGCTTGGACTGTATCACCAGAAGATGCACCAAACAAACCAGAATTGGTTACTATCGGTATTGAAAAAGGTGAAGTCGTTTCAGTAAATGGAAAACAATTATCTCCATATAACTGCGTAGCAACATTAAATAAAATTGGTGCCAAACATGGTGTCGGCCGTGTCGATATCATTGAAAATCGTTTGGTTGGCATTAAGTCTCGAGGTTGTTATGAAACTCCAGGTGGAACCATCATGATGACCGCTTTACGAGGTTTAGAGCAATTAATTTTAGATCGTGATAGCTTCAAATGGCGTGAACAATTGGGCTTAGAAATGGCATATGTTGTTTATGATGGTCGTTGGTTTGCTCCTTATCGTCGTTCAATCCAAGCTGCTGCTGATGTTTTAGCCGAAGATATGACTGGTGAAGTTGTGGTTAAACTTTATAAAGGTAATGCAACTGCTGTACAAAAGAAATCACCTAATAGCTTGTACAGTGAAGAATTTGCTACATTTGGTGAAGATGAAGTTTACGATCATAGCCATGCAGGTGGATTTATTCGTTTATTCTCATTATCATCACGCATTCGTGCTATAAATAGAGAAAAACAAAAACAGCCTAGTAAAAAGAGCAAAAAAACTGCAACTAAAATCGATAATAAAGGAAAAAACGACAACTAAAGTCAAAAAAATCTAAAGCGAAAGAGAAAAAGTAATTTCTGAATCGTCGTTAAAATGAATAAAGTAACGAATATATACAGGCAATGTCCTGTATATATTGCTTTTATGCTTGATTAAATTTAGATTTATTATAAAAATATAACGCATTCACAACGATAATTAAAAATCGTAATACAAATAATCAAAGAGAGTATTGAGGTAAATATGGCATTATGGGGTGGGCGTTTTAGCCAAGCAGCAGATCAGCGATTTAAGCAATTTAATGATTCATTGCGCTTTGACTATCGTCTTGCAGAGCAAGATATCATTGGATCAATTGCTTGGTCAAAAGCATTGGTTACCGTTAATGTCTTGTCTTATGATGAACAAAAAAAACTTGAAAAAGCGTTAAATGAATTACTTAACTCAGTCCAACAAAATCCGCAGCAGATTTTACATAGTGATGCGGAAGATATTCACAGTTGGGTAGAACAAAACTTAATAGAAAAAATTGGTGATTTGGGTAAAAAGTTACATACCGGTCGAAGCCGAAATGATCAATCCACCACCGATCTTAAGTTATGGTGCAAGGCTGAAATATCGCAATTAATTAATACGATTAATCATCTACGTCAGGCACTGGTTACAACAGCAGAACAATATCAAGATGCCGTTATGCCTGGTTACACTCATTTACAACGCGCCCAACCGATTACTTTTGCACATTGGTGCTTAGCTTATTTTGAAATGTTGACACGAGATATAAGTCGATTACAAGATACGTTAAAACGGTTGGATGTCAGCCCTTTAGGATCTGGGGCATTAGCCGGTACGGCATATCCAATGGATCGCGAAGAGCTAGCACATTGGCTTGGTTTTGCTCGTGCAACCAATAATAGTTTAGATTCGGTATCTGATCGTGATCATATACTAGAATTACTTAACAATGCTTCAATTGGTATGGTGCATTTATCACGTTTTGCTGAAGACCTTATTATTTTCAATAGTGGTGAAGCAAATTTTGTTGAATTATCCGATCGGGTAACTTCTGGATCTTCACTTATGCCACAAAAGAAAAATCCTGACGCATTAGAACTTATTCGCGGTAAAGTAGGGCGAGTGGTTGGAGCATTGACTGGCGCTATGATGACGTTTAAAGGTCTGCCTTTGGCTTACAATAAAGATCTCCAAGAAGATAAAGAACATTTATTTGATGCTCTCGATACATGGCAAGAATGTTTAGATATGTCAGCTTTAGTATTAGAAGACATTAAACTTAATTATGAAAATTGCCAAGAAGCAGCAAAACAAGGTTATTCAAATGCAACTGAACTTGCTGATTATTTAGTCGCTAAAGGTATACCTTTCCGTGAAGCTCACCACATTGTTGGTGAAGTTGTTGTTGCAGCTATCGCAAAACAAAAAGCCTTGGAAGAACTTTCATTAGAAGAATTAAAATTATTTAGCCCAGTTATAGATAAAGATGTTTATGAAGCACTATCGTTAGAATCTTGTCTGGCAAAACGCTCAGCTAAAGGCGGTGTATCACCAAAACAAATTCAAACTGCTATCGAAAATGCTAAAGAGCAGTTATCCTGATACCTAAATTAATTTTCCTAATTATCTGATACTTTGCCGACAACCAGTCGGCATTTTTATACAAATCTGACTATTAAACAAATAGTTTTACAAATAATCTGATTGTATATATTTTAAGAGAATGTAAAAATAGGATTCCTTTTTAAATGGATTGAAGTGAATTGTAATGAGTAAAAGTTATAACTTTAGTGCTGGTCCAGCCAAATTACCGGCTGATGTATTAAAACAAGTACAAAATGAACTATTAAATTGGCATAATACCGATGCTTCTGTGATGGAATTAAGCCATAGAGGCAAAGATTTTGATGCGTGTGCTATTGAAGCGACTGAAGATCTGCGTGAAATATTAAATGTACCCCAAAATTACAAAATTTTGTTTTGCCAAGGAGGTGCTCGAGCACAATTTGCGGCAGTACCATTAAATATTTTAGGTGATAAAACCATCGCTGATTATATAAATAGCGGATATTGGAGCCAATGTGCCGCCAAAGAAGCCAGTAAGTATTGTCGAATAAAAGAACAAAATGTGGTTGTAAAAGAACAAGGTATAACCTCTGTTAAACCTATGTCTGAATGGAAGTTAAGCGATGATTCTGCTTATGTACACTACTGTCCAAATGAAACTATCGATGGTATTGAAATTTTTGAAGAGCCAAATTTTAGCAAAAAAACAGTTGTGGCTGACTTTTCATCTTGCATATTATCGCAACCAATTGATGTCAGTAAATATGGCATTATTTACGCGGGTGCGCAAAAAAATATTGGACCATCAGGTATTACAATTGTTATTGTTCGTGAGGATCTTATTGGTTATGCGCAAAAAATCTTACCATCGGTGTTAGACTACAAAATTTTGCAAGATCATGATTCGATGTTTAATACACCTCCAACGTTTGCTTGGTATATGTCAGGATTAGTCTTTAAATGGATTAAAAATCTTGGTGGATTGAACGCAATGCAAAAGCTCAATCAAGCTAAAGCGCAATTGCTTTATCAATTTATCGATCAATCTGATTTTTATCGTAATACAATTGCACCAGCTAATCGATCAATAATGAATGTCACCTTCTTATCACCAAATGAAGAACTCGATAAAAAATTTGTAAGCGAAGCAACACAGGTGAACATTATTGGCATTAAAGGACACCGAATTGCTGGTGGGATGCGAGCATCGATCTATAATGCAATGGATATTGAGGGTGTGAATTACTTAATTGATTTTATGAAGCAATTTGAAAAACAACATGGCTAAGTAAAGTTTGAATTTGATCAAAAAAAGGGAGAATAAGATCTCCCTTTTTTTATTAAACTGACTCTTATTTGCAGCTATAAACATCACCGACCATGACAGCATCCATTGGCGCAATATCAGAAATATATTGTTGTGAGGCATCTTGCGCATTATAAATTATATTACCGCCCATTGCCGCTGCATTATTTCTGAGTTCAGATGCGGCATCACGAATAAGCTCACTGTGGGTTTTTAAACCAGAAAAGAAAGTACTACGATGCCCCTCTGCTTTACCTAAAAATTGACAGTTTGCAGAAGGTTTAGTATCAATAAACTGAACTTGACTACCTCCAGCCGTAGGTTGATAGTTAGAACCACTACAAGCATTTAAAAAAAATGCTGTTGAAATGGTTGTACTAATAAGTAATAATTTTTTTAATGACATAATATTCCCTCAACCAATAAAGCAACAAAAATAGACCCAACTATTGTAGCAGGATAATTAAACAAAAAATATCAGATCTTACAACTGAACAAAATTCAATAAAATAAAGTTTAATAAATAAGCGAATCAACCTATTTTATTAATTTAACTATAGCAAATTTCATTTAACTCTATTATAATCGCAACCCTACTAAGTCAGTAGCACATCTAAATGGCCCCTTAGCTCAGTTGGTCAGAGCAGTCGACTCATAATCGATTGGTCACTGGTTCAAGTCCAGTAGGGGCCACCATTAAACACCTTGATTTATATAAGCATTTAACTGCTACTTACATTTATTTCATTGTTGCTGATTGGGCTTTGTGCCGTAAATGTGACATTATTTGCAAATTCGAGCATATGATCGGCATTAAAATGAGCGTACTTGTTGATCATCTCTAAGGTCTCCCATCCACCAGAATTTTTGAGTGTATAAAGTGGTGTGCCAACTTGCCCAAGTATGACGCAAGTCATGGAAATGAAAATGATCAATTCCAGATGGCTCATATGCTTGTTTAAAGTCTCTCCGATCACTATCGTAAACACGTCTATCAGTTGAGTGAGTAAAGTTGAGTGAGTAAAAACGTATTCACAATTGTTTCTAAATCTTAGTTTTCTCATTAATTTGATGGTATCATTAATTCAGTAATAATACTCTGACTTTTATTAAGTTATTGTCTGCTATTTTATTTATTGGTAGGTTTTTTAGTGATTAATTGTTGAGGGTAGGGAAGTGATTTTTTACTGCGGCTTATATCGATTGATTCAACTATTGCCATGGCGGATTGACATAAATTAAATTATATTTTTATGTGCAATAGCCCCAATATCTTAGCTCGTCCGTAACCTGATAGGACAAACTAACCTTTATTTAATGAGATTTCAGTATGTTTGGGTTCCTATTGTGAGCCAGATTAATATTAATAGAAACGCATATATTCCAACAAAACTATAATTTTTTACTCGCTTCTTGTTTGCACTCATTAATCAGTGAAGAAGAAGAGGTGACAATGTTATTCTAAACGTTGCTTTTTAGTCATTAGCAATAAGGGAAGATATAAACAGAGCTAAGGCTTAACAATAAATCTTTGAGAAGTGTTAGTTAATGTCCATTAACGTCATCATGCTCCTTTTTAGCTTAAACTCTTTTTGTTAGCCATCAAATTTGCTAGATCCTGAATATGCACAATTCTGGGTGCTTTTATCCTGAATCCAACCGAAAGGATGGTATTGCTAGTTCTAAGCAATTTGTAATCCGTATTCATTAAATGCATTTTTTTAAAATTATAAGATCAAAGTCGTTACATCGAGAATAAAACGGAATCTTATCATTATTTTTACATTAATTTGTTTTATCAATCAGTTAGTTGAGGACTTTTTCCAAATTTGATTACAATAATTCAGCAATATGCGTTTATTCTTCTCAGAAGATTGTCTCCTCTACCAATCCAATGTTGATTGACTAGTTGTCTGTTTTGATAAAACTAAGTGGGACCTTTATTTAAATCGCCAATACAACCGGGTATTTGTGGGCGGTATTTTGATGCCATGTTAACTCCTTATTCCTTATTATATAGCGTTATATCCAAGCTTATTATGACGCTTCAACATTATACTTTTGTTTAATGTTTGTCAGCTCCTCATGCGTGGTGGCATTAAATGCTTCGACCATCCAGTCGGGCCAACCTTGACCTTTTATAATCTCTTTTTTAAATTGGGTTTCTTGTTCCCATTTGTATTTGCCATCGTTCAAGCTGATTAAATCGTTCGCACACATAAAGTTATTAACCCAACCCCAGACCTGATAACTACCAATGCCATTGCGTAGCGGATCTAACATAATATGGTCGATGGTTTTATTGGTAT
>NZ_JAFNMU010000010.1:0-96518 GCF_026537125.1 Gilliamella sp. B2828 | reverse complement strand
TTAAAGTTGTTTTACCATGGTCAACGTGGCCGATTGTACCAACGTTAACGTGGGGTTTTGTACGTTCAAATTTTTCTTTAGACATTGATTGTCCCTCAAATGTAATACAAATCGGTGGTGAATCACCACATTAACCAAGTATCATATTAAATTATCAACATAATACTAACTTAAAATTAGCTCTGAATAATAACAGATAAAGCTGTATAGTGACAAGCTTTAAAGCAGGCAAATTCGATATTTTTAGAAGTTTAGGAGAATAACAAGAATGGTGCTGATAGGCAGATTTGAACTGCCGACCTCACCCTTACCAAGGGTGCGCTCTACCAACTGAGCTATATCAGCAATTGGAGCGGGCAGCGGGAATCGAACCCGCATCATCAGCTTGGAAGGCTGAGGTAATAGCCATTATACGATGCCCGCATGTTCAAACTCGGCTACCTAAATGCTTCGATTAGCTATTGCTAATATCAGATTACATGGTGGTGGGGGAAGGATTCGAACCTTCGAAGTGTGACACGGCAGATTTACAGTCTGCTCCCTTTGGCCGCTCGGGAACCCCACCCCGAATCTTTATTAATTTGTCTACTTAGGAAAATGGTGCCGGCTGCCGGAATCGAACTGGCGACCTACTGATTACAAGTCAGTTGCTCTACCTACTGAGCTAAGCCGGCCTAAGTGCTGCGCATTATGTACTAGAACATTTAACCTTGCAAGCAAAAAAAACAAATTTTATTTTGTTTGCTTAAAAATAAATCAAAAAATACAAAAAAGCCTGAAATTTAGGCTATTTCAGGCTTTTTTTAGATCAAAAATAATGTATTAAATTATTTCTTTTTTGACGCTTTTTTCTTAGTACTTGCTACGCCTTTGGCTGCTGTATGTACAGCAACTTCCTCGCTAATATCTCCATTATCTTGATATGCACGACCATAATATGTATCAAGTAGGATTTGTTTTAATTCAGCAATTAGAGGATAACGTGGATTAGCACCCGTACATTGGTCATCAAAGGCATCAACAGCAAGTTGATCCACTTGGGCCAAGAAGGTCTTTTCATCCACACCAAACTCTTTAATTGAGAATGGAATATCAAGTTCTTTTCTTAATTGATCTAACCAACCAATTAATTTCTCAACTTTCTTCTCATCTTTATCAGCTACAGCAGTTAAACCTAAATGATCAGCTATCTCAGCATAACGGCTAACAGCTTTAGGATAACCATATTGGCTAAAGGTGCCTTGTTTAGTAGGTTTATTGGTTGCGTTAAAACGCACCACATTACTAATTAGCATTGCATTTGCCACCCCATGAGGAATATGGAATGCAGCACCAATCTTATGCGCCATAGAGTGACAAACACCTAAAAATGCTTGAGCAAAAGCAACACCAGCTAATGTTGCAGCACTATGTACTTTTTCTCGAGCCAGTGGATTTTTAGCCCCTTCTTTATAGCTAGCAGGTAAATAAGCTTTTAACATGCTTAATGCTTGTAATGCTTGCCCATCAGAAAACTCCGTTGCCATAATTGAAACATAAGCTTCTAAAGCATGAGTTACTGCATCATAACCACCCGCAGCACAAAGTGATTTTGGCATATTCATTACTAAGTTAGCATCAACAATAGCCATGTTTGGAGTAATTGCATAATCAGCTAAAGGATATTTTTGACCAGTAGCATCATCAGTAACTACAGCAAAAGGAGTCACTTCAGAACCTGTACCAGAAGTGGTTGTAACACAAATTAGTTTCGCTTTTTTACCCATATTAGGGAAATGGCAGGTACGTTTACGAATATCCATAAAGCGTAATGCTAGCTCATCAAATTTGGTCTCAGGGTGTTCATAAAGAACCCACATAATTTTAGCCGCATCCATTGGTGAACCACCACCTAAAGCAATAACAGTATCAGGTTGGAAGGATGTCATTGATTCAGTACCCTTTCGAACCACACTTAACGTTGGATCGGCTTCAACATCATAAAATGTTTCACAGATAACGCCTTGCGATTCTAATTGATCAGTGATTTGTTTTGAGTAACCATTGTTAAATAAGAATTTATCGGTTACTAAAAATACTCGTTTTGCGCCTTGTTCGACAACTTCACTTAAAGCAACAGGCAATGAGCCCCGTTTAAAATAGATAGAACTTGGTAATTTGTGCCATAACATGTTTTCTGCTCTCTTAGCGATGGTTTTTTTGTTTAGTAAGTGTTTCGGTCCAACATTTTCAGATACCGAGTTTCCACCCCAAGAACCACAACCTAATGTTAAAGATGGCGCTAAATCGAAGTTATACAAATCACCAATACCACCATGAGCAGCTGGTTGATTAATTAAAATACGGCAAGTTTTCATCTTACTGCCAAAATAATCAATACGATCACGGTTGCTATCTTGATCTGTATAAAGTACAGAGGTATGACCCATCCCCCCCATTTCTACTAATTTTTCCGCTTTCTCAACTGCTTCAGTAAAATCTTTTGCTCTAAACATTGCTAAAGTAGGGGAAAGTTTTTCATGCGCAAATGGCTCAGATAAATCAACTTTAGTTACTTCACCAACAAGTACTTTTGAACCTACCGGAGCTTTAAATCCTGCTAATTCTGCAATTTTAATAGCTGGTTGACCTACAATATTAGCATTTAAAGCGCCTTTATCATTTAATATAATGCCTTGTACTGCTCTAGTTTCTTTAGCATTTAAAACGTATGCACCATATTCTGATAATAAACTACGCACTTCATCATAAACAGAGTCAACTACAACGATCGCTTGTTCTGACGCACAAATCATACCATTATCGAATGTTTTAGACATCAGTACTGAAGCAACAGCTCGTTTCAAATCTGCCGTTTCATCAATAATTACTGGCGTATTACCTGCTCCAACACCTAGTGCTGGTTTACCAGAGCTGTATGCCGCTTTGACCATACCTGGTCCACCAGTCGCTAAAATAGCTGCAATATCATCATGATGCATCAAAGCATTAGACAATTCGATAGATGGCTCATCAATCCAACCAATAATATCTTTCGGTGCACCAGCTTTAATTGCGGCATTTAATACAATTTTGGCTGCTTCGATAGTGGATTTTTTTGCTCGAGGGTGAGGTGAAAAGACAATAGCATTGCGAGTTTTTAAACTGATTAACGATTTGAAAATTGCGGTAGAAGTTGGGTTGGTAGTTGGGACGATACCACAAATGATGCCCAAAGGTTCTGCTAAAGTAATAGTGCCAAATGGTTCGTTTTCAGCCACTACGCCACACGTTTTATCGTGACGATATTTATTTAATATATACTCTGCGGCAAAAAGATTTTTTATTACTTTATCTTCAACAATTCCCATTCCTGATTCTGCAACTGCTTGTTGTGCGAGAGGGATTCGAGCTGCGGCGGCCGCTGTTGCTGCTGCTACGAAGATTTTGTCGACTTGCTCTTGAGTATAATTTGAATAAGTTTCTTGTGCTTTCTTCACACGAGTCATTAACTCATTTAACTCATTCATATTAGTTACTGCCATAGATTTCTCCTTGAAATATAAAAAATAAACCGGGATCGTTTGGCGTCTTCCTTGAAACTTTTTAATGCTTAGACATAATTACAAAACGAAATTGGCATTATCGTAAATCAGATTTGCGCTTTATACAATAATATATGAACAAAAAAAAAGATTGTTTTTTAAATCAATAGATATATTTAGACTTTTAGAAGGTAAATAAAGAAAAATATTTACAATAGGAACTCAAAAGACAATTATTTTTAGTCAAACGTTAATTGTCCTTTAAAAGAATTTATTTTAAAAAAATAAAAACTATTTTTTTAAATTGAGAGAGATAATCATATGTTACATAATTTGTTCAATACATAACTCACAGCAACAAAACCAAACGTTGCTGTTACCGTTGTTATTGCTCCGAATCCTGATTCACAGTCCATTTTTTTATTACTGTCGGCTTGATTTTTAGCAAAACAAATCTGACCATTTTTAGTTGGATAAGTTAGCTGCTCAGTCGAAAATACGCAAGGGATGGAATATTTACCTTTACTGTCTTTATTAAGCTTATAATCATTTTTTAACTTTTCGCGTAATTTAGCCGCTAAAGGATCTTGAATGGTTTTTGCTAGATCAACAATCTTTATTTGTGTAGGATCTTTTTGACCTCCTGCCCCCCCTATTGTAATCATTTTTAATTTTTGACGCTTACAATAAGCAAGGACAGCTGCTTTATCACGAACGCTATCAATTGCATCGATAATATAATCATATCGTGGATTTTGTTTCGTTCCCAAATATTGGCTAACATTATCAATATTAATAAAATCATCGATTTCATTGACAATACATTCAGGATTAATTTGCAAAATTCGTTCTGCCATGACGGATGTTTTAGGTTTGCCAATATTAGATTTTAATGCGTGAATCTGACGATTAGTATTAGTAACACACACATCATCCATATCAATTAAGGTAATTTGCCCTATACCACTACGCGCGAGTGATTCAGCAACCCAAGAACCTACTCCGCCAATACCAATCACACAGACATGTGCACGAGAAAAAAAAGTTAATGCAGACTCACCATATAATCGTGCAACTCCGCTAAAACGTTGAAAATAAGATTCTGAAAATGTGTTTTGCATAATTACCATTCATCTATCAAATTATGCCAGCATACTAACAGCGCATAGATTCAAGCGCAATATGTTAACCAATCTCAATAGATGGTCTCCTCTACATGAGTAATAATCCTAAAATAGATGTTTAATTCTAACCGTTTCTCCATTATTTTTAGTATTTATTGTTACTCAACTGTTTTTTTTAAAGCTATTAATAACTTTTTAATTACTGTCCTTTTATAAAGGTGAGAACATTTACTTTTATTGTGGTTAGTTCTCGTCAAAATACGAATACAATCACAAATGATTATTTAGCAAAATTGATTAATTCATCAACCAGTTGCTGTGGTTCAATGGGGTTTATGATATCAAAAAAATCAGTATTTTTAGTATTGAGTCGATAGACTAAAGATTTTATTGTTACTAAACTGTTAGCCTCATCAAATTGTTGGACAAGAATATAACGTCTGTTTAATCTGGAATCAATACCATCAATATATTTGACGTTATTATAAAGTTTGATTTCTGGTTTTGGATTACCACGCGTTTTAGCTTGCCCAAGAAATATTTGCATGGCCTCTTTTTCATTAGCGACAACTTCATTAATAATTAAAATTCTTGCGTCATTCAAATCATTACTATAAAGCACGACATAATTATCAGTGAAATTCTGGATATTATTAGAATTGAACGCTTCAGTTTTTTCAAAATCGATAGTAAAAAATCGACTTTTCTCTGGTAACTTAAATTTTGACAAGACTTTATCAGATGATTGAATTGAAATTTCATCCGTTTTAGGTACAGATAACGCTTGATTAGTTGGCATGTTTATTAAAATGCATGCAGTAAAGATCGCTCCAAGATTTTTCATACTCTCTACTCTATTTATTCATCAAATCATCATGCTTGAAAATCGATTATAACCTTATTGTGCAAGTTAGCAATTTATATGAGAATCCCTTAACAAAAATTTTTCTAATATCAAACCAATGATTTAAATAAATTTTATCTTATTGAATTAATAATGTTTTTACACAAATACACCTATAACCTCAAACTTTTTTACAAACAGATGTTGTATTTTATTAAATAAATGGTTGAAAAGGTTGCTTCCTATGATGAGCAACCAAAGGGATATTATTTGTCATTAAATGTGTTCGTTTGATTTTTTAGTTTTACCTACAATAAATGCCATTAAACATGAACAATTAAAGAGGAAAAATCAATGCGTAAGCCTAAAAAATTACTTAATGATCCAAATAACATAAGGCAAGAAGTCATGCAAGGATTGGTCTATGCCTATAATGGTAAATTAACGGCTATTTCAGATTATTGTGCTGTTTATGGTAACCATATCTCAAACAAACAAGTGGTAGTTATTTCAGGAGGCGGTAGTGGTCATGAACCAACTTTTGCCGGTTTTATTGGTGAAGGAGGCATTGATGGTTGCGCATTAGGAGAAGTATTTACTTCACCATCACCAGACCAAATAATTGAACTCACGAAAGCCATTGAAAATGGTAAAGGTGTCCTTTTTTTATATGGTAACTATTCAGGTGACGGGATGAATTTTGATATTTCAGCCGAATTATTAGCGGAACAAAACATTGTCACTAAAACTGTTCGAGCAACCGATGATATTGCCTCTGCTCCTTTATCCAAGCTTTCTAACCGTCGTGGTGTAGCCGGTATTATGTTTTTATATAAAATTGCAGGTGCTGCATCTCAATTTGAGAAATACCATCTTGAAAATCTTTATCAAGTTGTATCAAAAGCTAACGTTAATGTTCGCACTATAGGTGTCGCACTTGATGGCTGTGCTTTACCTCAATCAAATAATTTTAATTTTGCATTGGATGAAAATGAAATCGAAATTGGGATAGGTATTCATGGTGAGGCAGGATTACATCGACAAGCTATGACACCAAGTGATGAAGTGGTCAAAGAGATGATAGATCGCCTGTGTGATGATTTACCTTTTCAAACAGGAGATCGTGTATGCGTACTGATTAACAATTTAGGGGCACTTAGTAATACAGAACTATTAGTGGTAACACGCAAAGTCGGAATTGAACTTAATAACCGAGGTATTATCAGCCACGATATTGCTGTCGGGCATTTTTGTACATCACTTGAAATGTCAGGTTTTTCAATCTCAGTAATGAAATTAGATGATGAATTGCAACGTCTTTATGATCTACCTTGTCAAACTCTTGGATGGAGAAAATAAAATGAATTTATCACACATTCGTAAAATAATGTTGTTTACTGCTCAAAGAATGGTCGAAATCGAACCAGAATTAACAGCTTTAGATCAAATAATTGGTGACGGTGATCATGGAATTGGGATAAAACGAGGATTCACATCTATCATTGAATTACTCCATGATGAGAATTTTCAACCTGAAGATATAGGTGATTTATTTACCCAAATTGGCACAAAATTAATGACAAGTATGGGCGGAGCTTCAGGTGCTATATTTGGAACATTATTTAGGACAGGCGGAAAAAGTATTGCTGGCACGATGGAATTAAACTCTGAACTCTTCGCTAAATTTCTTAATTCCGGTTGGCAAGGAGTATATCAACGTGGTAATGCAGAACCAGGAGATAAAACGATGGTAGATGCATTAGCAGCAGGTGCAAAAGCAGCCAATGAATTAACTTCACTTACACTTAATGAAGCGTTACCAACAATTGCTAAATCAGCAATGGAAGGCGCAGAAAAAACCAAACAAATGATTGCGGTATTTGGGCGGGCTAAAAATTTAGGCGACCGTACGATTGGGCATATGGATCCTGGGTCGGTTTCAATGGCATATATTTTAAAATACATGAATGAATGTATTCAAATGCAATAAATAACATAATCCGCTGGTCATCGGCGGATTTAAATAAATCACATTGAGTAAAAACAGTTTATAAAACTCCTATTGAGCAACAATAAAAAAGATCTTTCAGTTAATAGTATCAAAATAAATGAAAACATCTGCATTTTATAACGTAATGTTGAATTATTACGTTATAAAATAAAGAATATTAAACATTAGTTTTTAAATTTGATTTGTGAAGGATACGCCCAGTTTTGTAACTCTTCTGGTGGAAAACCGCCTGGATCTTTACCATCATTGATAAGCAATGCGTGATAATAAATTTCAGCCATTTCCTCAATATAAGCAGCTTTTAAAACAGCCTCATAAGGATCTTTATCCACAGCTATAGCGCCATGTTTTTCCATTAAAATCGCATCAGCACGTTTAATGGGTTCTATAACACTATGTGAAAGTTCCGTTGTTCCTGGTCTGCCGTAAGGTGCAACAGGGATAACGCCATCTTTTAAATTAAGAATAGTACATTCATAAACGACCGCTGGAATAGGTCTTGATAAGACTGCAAATGAAGTAGCAAAAATAGAGTGAGTATGTGATACAGCAAAAATATCTTCACGAGCTTTATAAATCTCAAGGTGCATTAAACATTCACTTGTAGGTCTTAATCCTGAATCAGCTTCAATAATATTACCATCAAGATCCATCACCACAATATCCCGAATGGTTAATAATTTTTTGTCAATGGTTGTTGGTGTTACCAGCACATACCCAGTTTGTTCATCTCTAACACTTGAGTTACCAGCTTTATGTTTACATAATCCCCATTCGCTGGATTTTTGTGCCATATCAACAACCTTCTGTTTTTGAATCTCTAACATTTTATGACTCCTGTTTTTGGCAAAATATTCATTGATAGTGTGCAAACAATTTCCTAATTTCATGGCTATCGTTTGCTTTTCGTATATTTGCTGCTCCGTCATGAAGTTCTAATAATTCATTTAATTGAGCTAAAGCTTTAAGATGTTTTTGTGGATTATTGGTCGCAAGAACAACGATTAAATCTGCTTGAATGTAACCACAAATATCAATTTTCTGGGGGAATTTAAGCAACGACATGGCTACTTTATTAACACCATCATCTATTCCAGCATGAGCAATAATTAAACCATCCACCAACATAATATAAGGTTGTTCAAATTGAATTTTGTTAACCATTCTTTCAAGATAACAACGCTCAATAGATTGATTACTTAAAAGTGGCTTAGCGGCTAGTTCAAGTGCATCTTGCCATGAAAGATCGACTAATTGCGCTATATTGATATGTTCTTGTTGCATTAAATCAGCAAGCGATGGAATTTCCTGTTGAGTAATGCGTAAAGGATTATCATTTACTTCATCGTTATACAAATATGCGGTTAACTCTTTTTGTAAAGCTTTTCGCTCTTTTATATTACTGAACTTTTCAATAATTAACATGAGCTCTTCAACTTGAATGATGCTTGGATCAATTCCTTGTAAAGTACCGATCACCTGATTACGAAAAGCATTTTTATGAAAATTATTAACGGAAGGATTAACAATAAATAAAAGTTTATCCGTCGATAAATATGATGTTGAAAACACAATATCATAATAATGATTATATTTTTCAAACTCACGTTTTGACATCGCATCGGAGAAATGCAATTCAGGTAGTAAGACCTGTAAAGTTAAATAAAGATAAGTTGAAACCGTTGCGCTATTTTCACAAACAACAATTGCGATTTTTTTGGTTTTAATTTGATTTATCAAACCTTCACGAGTTAACCAACCACCGAATAAAACCGTAATAAAAGCGACCTCTTCATCAGGCATGTTACCATGCAAAATTTTTTCAAATGGTGCGATGGCTTTTCGTACCATTTCATGCAAATGACCAAACTCTTGTAATACGATGTCATAGACACTATTAATATTGGTAATGTGGTAACGAATTCGATAATAGGCGGGTTTCCAATGTTGGTAAATGCGTTCAATAAGTTCACTTTTATCCTTAAAAGTAATACAGCTAATCTGCTCAAAATTATTAATCACTTCAACAGCGCTTTCCAATAAGACTGTATCTAAATGGAAATATTTATCGGATAACGTTTGGATATTTGAACTTTGCACAAGAATGGTTAAAAAAATCTGCTCATTTAAATCGGTAATACCAAATTTTTCAATCAACTTTTTCATCAGTTGAAAATCACGGCTATTAGCAACTTCAGCATAATTTTTTGGTAAATATTCAATTTTTTTATTCGATTCAATGCGCCTTAACATAAAACAAATAAAATAGGTCAGTTCTTGTAACTGCTCATCGGTAAAAATAATTTTTAATTTTTTCTCTATTTCACTAAATACTTGTCCTACTTGTTCTAATCCGCCTTGGGTAATAATATCATTTTGTTTAAAAATTTTATCTGCGATAGGCATACTGATAATTCTACGAATTAATTCCAGCAACAAATAACGCTTGTCAATTTCGTTACCGACAATTCTGTAACCATTTTCACGGTCGTAACTTATTTGAAGATGATATTGCACCATCATTATTTGTACTTTTTTTATGTCATTAATAACGGTATTTTGACTAACAGTAAGAGCGGAAGATAAATGTATCAAGGACAATCTTTCGGTTCGAGTTAATAAAAAGAACAAAAGCAAATGGACACGCTCATCTTCCGAATATATATAACGTCCGATAGTTTTGGAAACAGGTTCATCTCTAAATGTTTCAATGACATGTTTTGGTACACTAAATTTTCCTGTTTTAAAACGTTTAATTAATTCAAGATTAGAAGACTCAAGAAAATCATTAATTTTCTTAAAGGTATAACTAAGCTGTTTGCGTGTTAACCCAAATTCAGCTTGAAGTTCTACACCACTGATACTTGGATTTTGAATCAAGGCATTTAGGACAGTATGAATTCTCTTATCAACAACCATATCACAATTACCTTTTGTTCGTTGTCTGATGATCATTACCATCAGAGAGACCAAAAACTATTTCCAACGAAAGCTTAAATACTCATTTATCAATTATTTTTAGCTAAATCTTGTAGTGTTTCTCTGCGCAGCTCACGGGAATAAAAGAAATACCCGACACACCAATAGACAGCAAAAATTAAGGGTATAAAATAACCTTGCAAACATTGCCAAATAAAAGAAAACGCATAGGTAAAAATCGGTGCATCAATAGAGCTGTTTGAAATCAATTGATTGGCTGGAATATCAATTGCTTTTGTTGATAATCCTAAATCTGTAATAATAGGCGCAAATTGGGTACCAACAAATAAAAAAAATGGCACACCTATAATTGCTAAAATCACCATTCTTAAAGTATTACCTTTAGTCAAAATATAAGCTGGAACAATAAGAGCAATGTTAATAATGCCAGCAAATGGTAGAATTTTATTGCCCGGTAAAATAACTGCCCAAATTAAAGTAACCGGAATAGCAACAATTACACTAAACCAAATCTCACTAGCCCCGCCCATAAATGGCCAGTCCAAACCTACGAACAATTTCCGTCCAGAAAAACGCTTATTCATATAATCACTAATTGCTTCAGAAATTGGCGAGAGCGCTTGCATAAATAATTTAGAAATCATTGGAAATAACATCAATGCAGTAGCGGCTTGCACTCCTAACATTAAGATGGCTGCTACATCATAACCAGCAATAATTCCAAAGGTCACGCCTAATAAAAAACCAATAACATGATTTTCAGCAAAAATACCAATTTTGGCACGTAATGTTGCTGCATCCATCGGTTTATTTAAAATAGGGATTTTGCGAAGTAGCAGATCAAAAGGATAATAAATCGCACAGAAAAATAACATTCGATGGGTACACGTCACCCCAGGAATACCAGTTAATTTTTCAATACGATGTTGATTTATATCACCAGAATTGAGTTCCAATATGATTTGGAGTATGGCAATAATAAAAGCAAGAATTAATGCCACAAGAGGACCTAAAATAGGTGTAGCTACTGCGACAACAATAAATGCAGTAAAGATTTTGCCCCATACATTCCATAAATCAGCGTTAAATGTATCGGTCTTTCTTAAGACCAGCATTAAAATATTGACGCCCACTTGTAAAGGAAACATAAGAAAAGCATACGGCCAAGCCCAAGATACGTTTGCCATAGTCGTCCAACCGCCATCAACAATACTAAGCTCAATGCCTGTACGTTCCATCATTGTTTGTGCAGCTGAGCCAATGGCACCAACCATAAAACCAATCAACATACTCATACCCACAAATGCAACACCTAGCGTAATAGCGGCTGATGCGTCTTCTCTAAATTTCATTCGTACAATTAAGCCAGCAATAAGCATAATGAAAGGTACAAAGACTGGAGCACCTAAATTTAAAATATAATTTATCATTGTTGCAAGAAAGTCCATAATGCACTCCTATTTACAGGCATCGATAATTTTTTGTAACTCAGCTTCCATATTTATTCCCGTTAAAAATGCAATGCCATTAATTACTGGGATAGGATATTGTTTTTCAATTTTGGTTATCGCTATGTATGCCGCGCTATTTTTGATGTGAGCATCAACCGATTTTAGATCGACAACTTCGACCTTTATGTCATCAAGATTTCGTTCTTTTAATAAACGTGTAACTTTACTTGCAACAGTTTGAGATGTAGCAACTCCACTGCCACATGCAACAATAACTTTTTTCATATTGCCTCCTTATAGATTAATATTCGACGTTAGTAATGTAAAAACTTCATGTTTGTTTTTTGCATGAAAAAGCGACTCTAAAAAACCTGAATTGACAAAGTGGGACATTAATTTTTGTAACAAATCAATATGTCCATTTTTTTCATTAAATCCAAGTAAAAAAACAAAATTAGCATTTAAAACATGGTCGTTATTTGCCATTTCACACCATGGAATGGTTCCTTTGAGTCGAGTAAAAAAGATAAATGGCTTAATCACATGTTCAATGTCAGTATGAGGCATAGCAACGATATAAGGTTCAGTAGGTAAAGCGGTTGGGAATGAAGATTCTCTTTTTTTAATTGCCTCTAAGAAGGAGTGAGTAACATACTTTTTCTTTTTTAAGACAGAAAATGTGAATTCAAAAAATTGATTTGTATTTTGGAAGTCTTTATCTAAAAGAATCAAATCTTCAAAAAAAATTTGGTCGCTAGATTCATTCCCCATTTCATCCTCCATCATTCTGTGATCATCAAATTTTAAAATACTGATTGTTGGCTATTGCTTGAATTAAATAAGTACTGTTTAGATGTGATTGATTTTAGGAAATAAAAATAAAAGACACGAATGGATTTGATACCAAAAAGTCGCCATGATATTGCACATCATAGGGAGCGTTATAACTTCAGTGATAATAATTTTACCAAGCGAGTAAAAGATATTTCTGAAGGAAGAATAGAATATAAATCGGTTGACTTCCGTCTGCTTTTTACAGACGGTGTATAATATAAACAACCAATTTATTAAAAATGAATTAATTTTTAAATGAATGAATTGGAGCCGGAATTCGTCCACCACGATGGATAAAATCACTAGAGGAATATTTATTGACTGACATCACAGGTGCATGCCCAAGTAACCCACCGAATTCAATATTATCTCCGACTTTTAGACCAACCGCTGGAATAATTCGCACCGCGGTAGTTTTGTGATTAATAACACCAATAGCAGCTTCATCAGCGATAATTGCCGAAATGGTTTCAGCTGGAGTATCACCAGGAATGGCTATCATATCAAGCCCTACTGAGCAAACACACGTCATAGCCTCAAGTTTTTCCAAATTTAATGCGCCATTATTTACTGCATCAATCATCCCCGCATCTTCCGATACAGGAATGAAGGCGCCACTTAAGCCCCCCACATGCCCACATGCCATTACACCACCTTTTTTAACTGCATCATTTAGCATAGCCAGTGCTGCAATTGTTCCATGAGTGCCAACAGCTTCTAATCCCATTTCCTCTAAAATATGGGCAACAGAATCACCAATAGCAGGAGTTGGCGCTAAAGATAAATCAACAATACCAAATTTTACGCCTAAACGCTCTGATGCTTCTTTACCAACAAGCTGTCCCATTCGAGTAATTTTAAATGCGGTTTTTTTGATCGTTTCAGCAACAACATCAAACGGCTCACCTTTCACTTTTTCAAGCGCTCGTTTAACGACACCAGGACCACTGACCCCCACATTAATGACACAATCGGCTTCACCGACACCATGAAATGCCCCAGCCATAAAAGGATTGTCTTCAACCGCATTAGCAAATACCACTAATTTAGCACATGCCATACTGCTATTATCGGCTGTTAATGCCGCAGCTTCTTTAATGATCTGCCCCATTAATTTTACAGCATTCATGTTGATGCCTGTTTGCGTAGAGCCGACATTAACTGATGAACAGACTCTTTCTGTTTGTGCTAATGCTTGAGGAATTGATTTAATTAGAATTTCATCACCTTTATGGCATCCTTTTTGTACCAACGCTGAAAAACCACCAATAAAGTTAACCCCCACAGCTTTAGCTGCTGCATCAAGCGTTTTAGCAAATTCAACATAATCTTTATCGTCACTCGCTCCAGCAATTAACGAAATAGGGGTAACTGAAATGCGTTTATTAATAATTGGAATGCCAAATTCTGAAGTAATTTCATCCCCAACTTTAACCAGATTTTTAGCTAATCGCGTAATTTTTTTATAGATTTTTTGACGTGCTTTTTCACCATCACTGTCAATACAATCCAGAAGTGAAATACCCATGGTAATTGTACGAATATCGAGTTTTTCTTCCTCAATCATTTTAATCGTTTCGAGGATTTGTTTGGTTTCCATAAGTATTATCCTTTAATAAAGTACAAAATTTAAATTATAAATGATGCATTGCATCAAAAATTTCTTCCCGTTGAATATTCACTTTTACTTTTAGATTGTCGCCCGTTTGAGTCAATGCAGTCTTCACATCATCAAATGACATATCAATTTTCGATAAATCCAATAACATAATCATGGTAAAATATTCACCCATAATCGTTTGACTTACATCTAAAATGTTAATATTTAACTCATATAACTTCTGACTGATACCTGCAATAATCCCCGTTCGATCTTTACCGATTACCGTTAAAATAGTTTTCATAACACTCCCGCACAAATTTTACACAATCAAAAGACATTTCCTAAGCTAATTATAATAACATCTTCAAAAATTATCGAAATAGGAGTAGATTATTTTTTTAATTAAAAAATAAAAAATTATCACAATAAATAGAAAGGGCAGAATTATGGTAAATTTCCAAAAATCCAATAAATTGGATCATGTTTGTTATGACATACGTGGACCAATTCTTGAACATGCAAAGCGTCTCGAAGAAGAAGGTCAAACGATTCTTAAACTCAATATTGGAAATCCCGCCCCGTTTGGTTTTACCGCTCCAGATGAATTATTAGTTGATGTCATTCGCAATCTCCCCACTTCACAAGGATATTGTGATTCAAAAGGTCTCTATTCTGCTCGCAAAGCAATTATGCAACATTATCAATCGAGAGGAATTACAGATTTAGATGTTGAAGATATCTACATAGGAAATGGTGTTTCAGAATTAATCGTACAGTCAATGCAAGCACTACTCAATAATGGGGATGAAATTTTGGTTCCAATGCCTGATTATCCATTATGGACAGCCGCAATTAGTCTATCTGGAGGGAATGCAGTCCATTATCTCTGTGATGAAGAGTCCAATTGGTCACCCGATTTAGAAGACATTAAGCACAAAATTACTTCCAAAACAAAAGGAATTGTGATTATTAATCCCAACAATCCAACGGGTGCGGTTTACAGTAAGGAAGTGTTACTTGAGATTGCTGAAATTGCTCGACAAAATAATTTAATTATTTTCGCTGACGAAATTTACGATAAAATTTTATATGATGATGCTGTTCATCATTCAATTGCAGCCTTGGCTCCCGATCTTTTTGTCATAACCATGAGTGGTTTATCAAAGACGTATCGAACAGCAGGATTTCGACAAGGGTGGATGGCTCTTTGTGGACCAAAACAGCACGTAAAAGGCTATATTGAAGGTTTAAATATGCTGGCGTCAATGCGTTTATGTGCAAATGTGCCACTGCAACATGCCATTCAAGCTGCTTTAGGAGGATACCAAAGTATTAATGAGTTTATTGTTCCCGGAGGGCGACTCTACGATCAATGTATGTTGGCATGGCGATTACTCAATGATATCCCTGGCGTATCATGTACTAAACCACAAGGTGCTTTGTATTTGTTCCCAAAACTTGATCAGAAAAAATTCAATATTCATAACGATCAAAAATTAGTCTTAGATTTTTTACTGCAACAAAAAGTATTACTGGTACAAGGCACTGGATTTAACTGGCATCAACCTGATCATGTTAGGATTGTCGCCTTACCTCATATTGGTGAACTTGAAGATGCTATTGAAAGATTCGCTAAATTCTTATCTTCCTATAAACAATAAAATAACCCCAGTCACCGCTGGGGTTAGGATATCAAAATATTAAATTGGGTAATAAACCACATTAATTCTGTCAAGTGCTTTTCAATTTGTTTGATATTTAACCTTAATACTGTGAGTGACTGTTTATAAATAAGATCTACTTTTCTCATTGAGTAAGACTGATTATTTCCACTACATTGCTTTTCAACATCTCATCGTAACTATACTCAATATTAGAAAAGAACCGAACATTACTTAATAGATCAGGAGAAGAAAAATAAAATCACTGACGATGGTTTTTATCAATATAGAAAAATAATTGCATAAAAGTTAGATAAAAAACGCCATAAATGGCGCTTTTAAAAATAAAGGAGTTTTATTTTTTTATTTGGGCAATTTTTTTGCGGATATTTGCTGCACGGGATTTAGAAGATGGATGACTGCTTAATATTGAAGAATCTCCGCCACCTAATTTATCAAATGCAGTTGCAAGTCCTGATGGATTAATTTTTTTCTTAACTAAGTAATCAAATGCGTAATTATCAGCTTCTTGTTCTTGTTTTTGTGAGAATTGAGAATTAATTACTGTAGATGCTAAAGCACCTAATTTAGATTTAGAGATTGAAGAAACTGCTGCATTACCAGATGCAGATGCGGCATCTTGAGCAATTTCGGTTGCATAAGCAATTTGCATGGCTTTTTTACTATGACCTAAAGCAACATGACCTAATTCATGTCCTAAAACACCTTGAATTTCATTATCTGTCATTAAGTCCATCAAACCACTATAGACACGCACACAACCGTTCGCCATTGCCCAAGCATTAACGTCTTTAGTAATATATACTTTATAGTTAATAGGCGTACCATCAACTTTGTTACCCAAAGCTTTAACGATTTTCTTTAATCTTTTAGAGTAAGCGCTGTTTGCAGAAGCAACTTTTGACGTAGCATCCATTTGTGCACAAGAATCTTTACTTAATTGTTTAACATCAGCATCACTTAATGTTGCAGCTTTCAGACCTTTCATGCCAAGGTTAGCTAAATCATCTGGGTTCATATTACAACCAGTGAGAGACATGGTTGCAACTAGTGGTAAGGCAATTAATAATGTTTTTTGATGTTTTTTCATAATATTTTCCTTATTTCAATAATTATTTATATCCATCTAAACTAAAGATAAGTTAAGTTAGACGAAGAAATTTTAAACTAACTTTATTAATAATCAATAAATAATTGCTTGTTTTAACACTTGAAAAATATTTACTTGATTACTCAGTATATGAGATTTAGACTAGTCATCCATTTTTTAAGGTATAAACTTATGCAACTATCTGATTTCGATTTTACACTTCCTAAAGAACTCATTGCCAAATATCCATCAGAAACTCGAAGTGCATGCCGACTTTTATCGCTTGATGGAAAGACAGGTAAGATTAGCCATGGCATTTTTACTGACATTATAGACAGAATTAATCCCGGCGATTTACTTATTTTTAATAACACACGAGTCATACCAGCACGTGTTTTTGGGAAAAAAATATCTGGCGGTAAAATTGAAATACTCATTGAACGATTATTAGATGGAAATCGTGCACTTGCACATATAAAAGCGTCAAAATCACCTAAAGAGGGAATGGAATTAATCTTAGGAGAAAACTCAACTGTTACTGTAACTATGGTAACTCGTCATGATAGTCTTTTTGAACTACAATTTCCGGACGACGTACTTACCATTTTGAATCAAATTGGACATATCCCTTTACCTCCTTATATTGATAGACCTGACGATGACCAAGATCGTGAAGTTTACCAAACAGTCTACAATAAAGTACCTGGAGCAGTTGCAGCGCCTACGGCTGGACTTCATTTTGATGAAAGTTTATTAGAAAAACTGAATCAAAAAGGGGTTGAAATGGCTTTTGTCACTTTACATGTTGGTGCAGGAACATTTCAACCGGTAAGAGTTGAAAATATCGAAACGCACATTATGCACGCAGAATACGCGGAGGTTTCCGAAGAAGTTGTCAAAGCGGTATTAGCCTGCAAAGCCAGAGGTAATAAAGTTATCGCTGTGGGTACCACTTCGGTTAGAGCACTTGAAAGCGCCGCACAAAAAACCGGAGAAATTGCTCCTTTTTTTGCTGATACACAGATATTTATTTATCCTGGTTACCACTTTAATGTCATTGATTCACTGATCACAAATTTTCATCTGCCTGAATCAACATTAATTATGCTTGTATCAGCATTTGCAGGATATGAAAACACAATGAATGCTTATCAGGAAGCTGTCAAGCAACAGTATCGATTCTTTAGTTATGGTGATGCTATGTTTATCACCAAACAATCTAATGAATAATTCTATAATCTTATCGATATTTAATGAAAAGTTGCTTAATCAAGCGGATAGGTCAAATTTGATTGGTAACTTTTCCAATAAATCAATTTTACTATCTATTGATTATCTAATTTATCTAAAATATTATTAATACGATACAAATTTGAAGGATGAGATGTTGGATGCTCTGATGCATGAATAGGCATTTTAAATAACATATTTACCAAACCTCTTGGATCAATTTTTTCTTTTAATAACAGATTAAGAGCATACTCGTCAGCCTCAATTTCATACTTTTGAGCAATCTCTTGTTTTACAATGATAACAATTTCATTAGCTTTATCGGTAACTTCAATATACGGGGCTTGTCGAAATGATTGAATAGCATGGTTAAGTGCAATATGTCCGTGCTCATGCGCCAATACAGCTTGCAATTCATTATCCGTTAATAATTTCATTAATCCACTGTTCACTCGAACACAACCATTTGCTGTAGACCATGCATTAGGTTCAGTATTTAAATAGACTTTATAATTTACTTTTATGTTATGAATATTATTAGGCAATGTTTCAGCTATTTTAGTTAACCGTTTACTTAAAGCATGATGATTAGCTGCAATCGTTGCCTTATTATCCATTTCATTACACGCTTGCTTGCTAATTGCTAGAATATCTTGTTCAGATAAAATTTTTACTGCTTCAGATGGTATGCGTTTAGGCATACAATATTTTCTGTTATTTTGACATGCGGTCGACAAAAATATTAATGATAATAAAAATAACAATATCACATAATTCACAATTCTAAAAATCCCATCAAAAGTTGTTAATTCAAGTCAAGCACGATAAACTAGGCATCGCAATGTAATAATACACAACGCATTATATCAATAATACGCGCCAAACTGTTTATTTGGTCGCAAGAGGTAAATAAATGAAATTTGAATTAGATAATACCGACGGCTTAGCTCGTCGTGGGCGTATGAAATTCGATCGTCGTGGAGTCGAATATACGGTAGAAACCCCTGCATTTATGCCTGTCGGAACTTATGGAACGGTAAAAGGTATGACACCGGAAGAAGTCGCCGCAACGGGAGCTCAAATCTTATTAGGTAACACTTTCCATTTATGGCTAAGACCAGGTCAAGAAATCATGCGTAAACATGGTGATCTGCATGATTTTATGCAATGGCATGGCCCAATCTTAACCGATTCAGGTGGTTTTCAGGTATTTAGTTTAGGTGATATTCGCAAAATTAAAGAAGAAGGTGTCTATTTTAGAAATCCAATCAATGGAGACAAAATCTTTTTATCTCCAGAAATTTCTATGGAAATCCAATATGATCTTGGTTCTGATATCGTCATGATATTTGACGAGTGTGCGCCATATCCTGCCGAATGGGATTATGTCAAAAAATCAATGGAAATGTCACTACGTTGGGCCAAACGAAGCAGAAAACGCTTTGATGAACTAGGCAATAAAAATGCTCTATTTGGCATTGTTCAAGGTGGTATCCATCAAGAATTACGAGACATCTCAATTAAAGGATTAACGGAAATTGGTTTTGATGGTTATGCCGTTGGTGGTCTTGCAGTTGGGGAACCTAAAGCGGATATGCATCGTGTTTTGGAAGGTACATGCCCGCAGTTGCCGATTGATAAACCTCGTTATTTGATGGGTGTTGGTAAACCTGAAGATTTAGTTGAAGGTGTTCGCCGCGGCATTGATATGTTTGATTGCGTAATGCCAACACGTAATGCACGCAATGGTCATCTCTTTGTAACCAATGGTGTAATCAAAATCCGTAATGCCAAATATAAAGACGATACGACACCGCTCGATCCTCAATGTGATTGTTACACATGTAAAAATTATACAAAATCTTATCTGCACCACTTAGATAAATGTGGGGAAATTTTAGGTGCACGATTAAATACTATTCATAATTTGCGTTATTACCAACGTCTAATGGCAGAGATCCGTGAAGCTGTAGCAAACAAACGTTATGAAGAATTTGTTATCGAATTTTATCAACGTATTGGTAAAACGCCTGCCCCATTTACAAAATCTGAAAATAACTAGCATATTTTTTTAGGTAAGTATTGACACTTTTTTGTTAGCGCAGTATTATGCGCTTCCTAACGGCGAGTAGCGCAGCTTGGTAGCGCAACTGGTTTGGGACCAGTGGGTCGGAGGTTCGAATCCTCTCTCGCCGACCAATTTCAAATAAAAAAGCCTACTCAGTAAGTGGGCTTTTTTATTATCTGTATTTTGACAGGATGAGAACTGATTAGAGGTTCGAGTCGAGTGTAATATAATTTAAATCATCTATCTTATAAAACTAGTTAAACACTAGCCCGCAATCGAATGACTGGAGCTAATTCGGACAAATCTGTTTTTTCTGATGCTTTTTTATTCTTCAAACTATCTAATAACAAAGTGGCCGTATATTCACCGATCTTTTTATATGGTAAAGCGATGGTTGTTAATGCAGGAAAACTCACTTGGCTGAACTCATTATCACCAAAACCACTTACCGCTAACTGATGAGGTACTCGAATATGACGACGTTGGCATTCATACAGGACACCACAAGCTAATTCATCGGAAGTACAAATTAATGCGTCCAATTCTGGCCAATTTAATAACATATCAGGTAATAACTCACTTCCAGTGCTAAAATTAGCTGGTTTAGCGGCATTAATAATTCGATACGTAGGAAGATGATAGACCAACATTGCTTTATGCCATCCGTGTAAACGCTGTTGAAAAATTTGATATTCTTGGTTAGCACAAAGTAAACCAATGTATTGATAACCTTTTTTAATTACATGTTCAGTTAGCATATACATAGCCAAACTGTCATCTATTCCAATATTTATATTGGTTAATCCATCATAATTCTTACCAATATTCAAAATAGGAACAATTTTATTTTTCAAAATCTGCTTAACAAAACCTTCATCTTCAAATTGGAATAGTAAAATTGCTTCAAGATTGTGACTATATATAGCATCTAACATTTGTGATTCAAATTTGTAATAATGATAAGATTCAATGATTAAGGTTGTATACCCCGCTTTTGCTAAGTGTGTTTGAAGCGAATTTAACCATAGTTGAGCTGAATGATCATATATTTTAGTCGTGATAACAGCAATAACTCGATTCGCTGATGCGGAAGCTAACAAACTTGCTGCAATATTGGGTTTATATCCTAACGTATCAACAGCAATTTGAATTTTTTGGCGAAGTTTATCTGAAACTCGATCTGGGGTTCGTAAAGCTCTGGATACGGTCATTGTTCCGACACCTGCATATTTAGCAACATCAAATAAAGTAATTTGTCCCGTTGTTTTACGCTTCTTTATTTCTTGCATCTTTTATTCCGATTGAATTTAATCTAAACTTTTACTAATAAATGTTATATTAATGACAGCAAAACACGAAAAATAGACAGCATATAATCAATAATATATAAGTGTGATAGCTTCATTTGAACTCACTCTGATTTACATAATACTATTACGTCTAAATAACTATTTTATGTTCGTCGTATTAAAAATGTTATCTCCATCACAAAATAAGAAAAATTTTCATCAACTTTGATAGCGCTATCACATTTCTATTTTTTTTTTATTTCTATTCTTATTTAGTATGTTAGTTTTTAAAGTAACTATTATTGATATCGGTTTTAATGGAGGAAAAATGTTAGGTAAATGGTTAACCAGCCAAGCAGTCAACATTGTCGATTCTGTTCAAGATTGGAAAGAAGCGATACAAATTTGTGCAAAACCATTATTAGAAAATAATGCCATTTCACCCAATTATGTCCAAGCAATTATTCAATTGCATGAATCAATTGGACCTTACTACGTATTGGCGCCTGGCATTGCCATGCCACATGCCAGACCGGAGCAAGGTGTCAATCAATTAGGGTTATCTATGCTATTGGTCAAACAAGGAGTGAAATTCAATTCAACAGAAAATGACCCCGTATATTTAATTACTTTGTTAGCCGCTAGTGACAGTACAAGCCATATTGAAATATTAACTCAATTAGCTGGTCTGTTTAGTGAATCAAACGATATGCAGACAATTTTTAAGGCACAAAACAGTGATCAAATTTTGGCTGTAATCAATCGCTATTAAATTTAATAACATTAAGAAAGGGATAAATAAAATGAAAATTATGGCAGTTTGTGGTTCAGGTCTTGGTAGCAGTTTTATGGTTGAAATGAATATCAAAAAAGTTCTAAAAAAATTAAGTATTGAAGCAGAAGTAACACATGCAGATCTTGCCTCAGCAACACCTGAACAGGCTGATGTATTTGTTATGACCAAAGATTTAGCAGACAGCTCTGGCATTCCTAGTAATAAACTTGTGGTTCTAAATAATATAATTGATATCAATGATTTGGAATCCAAGCTCGTTGAACATTTTGCTAAGCAATAATCGGATAATGAGGTGTTGCGATGATTCAAGAAGTTGTTAAATTTATCGTTGATATTTTAAAAGTACCTGCTGTGTTAGTTGGCATGATTGCTATGGTTGGGTTAATCGCCCAACGCAAATCATTTGCTGATACGGTAAAAGGAACGGTTAAAACGATTTTAGGATTTTTAGTTTTAGGCGGTGGTGCAAGCGTACTCATCAGTGCAATTACACCCTTAGGCATGATGTTTGAGCAAGCCTTTAAATTACAAGGCATCATTCCTAATAATGAAGCAATTGTATCGATGGCATTAAATGAATATGGAGCAGCAACAGCATTGATTATGGCTTTTGGGATGATTGCGAATATTGTTGTTGCGCGTTTTACATGTTTAAAATTTATCTTTCTAACTGGGCATCATACATTTTATATGGCGTGTATGATCAGCATTATTCTAACTGTTGCAGGTTTTGAAGGATGGCAATTAGTCTTTACTGGAGCATTAGTACTAGGGTTAATAATGGCATTTTTCCCTGCGATAGCTCAACCTTATATGTGTAAAATTACAGGTAATAATGATGTTGGATTTGGTCACTTTGGTACCTTAGGTTATGTATTAGCGGGAGCGTTTGGTCAAGTCGTAGGTAAAAACTCTCGATCAACAGAAAAGATGAATTTACCTAAAAATCTCAGTTTTTTACGTGATAGCTCAATTTCAATCTCATTAACAATGATGATTATCTATTTAATTCTTGCCATTTTTGCAGGACCTGATTATATCCAAACAACATTAAGTAATGGTGATAATTACCTCGTTTATGCAATTATCGAAGCAATTACCTTTGCAGCTGGTGTATTTATTATTCTACAAGGCGTACGCTTAATTCTTGCTGAAATTGTCCCTGCATTTACAGGTTTTTCAGAAAAACTTGTGCCAAATGCCAAACCAGCTTTAGATTGTCCAGTTGTTTTCCCATATGCACCTAATGCCGTATTAATTGGTTTTTTATTTAGTTTCCTTGGTGGATTAGTTGGTCTATTTGTATTAGGTCAGTTAAATGCTGTATTAATTCTACCTGGCGTGGTTCCTCATTTCTTCTGTGGCGCAACGGCAGGTGTCTTCGGTAATGCAATGGGCGGACGTCGAGGTGCTATACTTGGTGCATTTGCTAACGGTTTATTAGTCACATTTTTACCGGTACTTTTATTACCTGTTTTAGGTTCACTTGGTTTTGCAAATACGACTTTCTCAGATGTTGATTTCTGTGGAATTGGTATTATCTTGGGTAATATGGCTAAATGGTTCAATAAAGACATAATAATGGTGATTATTATTGCTATCTTTACGCTATTGGTCATCCACAATTACTTGTTTAACCATAAAAGAACGGCAAATGATTAAAGCGTAAAAGTTTCTAATTAATACAAGATAACAATTCAATGACCAGATCAAATGGTCTGGTAGGTTTTTATAAGTACAGTAACAGCACAATTAAAATTACAACTCATGAACTAACTTATATTTATATCATTCTTTAATTTGTGTTAATAAAAAATTGATTGTACTCTTTTAAAGGAATCGTTAATGACAAATCCCAATCAACAAGGCATCTTTGTCAATGAGCATATTCACTTAGTCCCACCAGATCGACGATACTCGACAAAGTTATACAATATTATTGATGTAAACCGTGATAATTTTAGTCAATATATGGCATGGACGAAGTTTGTCAGTAATGAAACAGACACATCAAATTTCTTAGATAATTGTACAATTGAACATCAAATAGATCTCACCAAAACTTATCTAATTTTACTGGATAATAACCTCGTCGGTTTACTGTCTTTCAATCAGATAGATAAAAACAATAAAACCGCTTATATTGGTTATTGGCTCGATAAACGAACAGAAGGTAAAGGTATTATGACTCAAGCCATTCAAGCTCTTACTCATCACTATGCATCACAAAAAATAATTAAACGATTTGTTATCAAATGCTCTGTAGATAATCCAAAAAGTAATGCTGTTGCAAAACGATGCGGTTTTAGCTATGAAGGCACACTTAAACAGGCGGAATACTTAAATGGAATTTATCATGATCAAAATATTTATGGTCTAATTTCAACGTACCTTTAAAATTATCACGATGAAATTATGCACAAAAAAACCGACTAATGTCGGTTTTTTATTTCTATCATTTTTAAATAACCTATCTCACGATAAGCTTTATACATTCAATAATTATCTACTAACCACATTACCATAAAGAGCTAACAGAGCAACGATAATCATTGCAGAAATGGCGATAATATATTGCATTTTCACTTTGTATTTCTTCATTTTACCAAGCGAAAGCTCTTTATTCTGATTCTTTCTATGGTAATAATAATATAAAGGTAAACCAATTAATGTCAGAATGATGGACGCAATGCCATTAAAGGTTTGATAAACAAGCATACCATAAATAACATACATAGCACCCAATATAGCTATAATCGGAATAATTGGATAACCAATTACTTTATAAGATCTTGGAACATTAGCATACTTTTTACGGGCAATGATAACACCGATAAATGTTAATAAATAAAATACCCAAATTGAAAACATCGAGATTTCCGATAAACGATCTGCATCAAGCAAGATCGAATATAAAAAAGAAAATATCACTAATACACATATAGCATTAACCGGTGAGCGGCTATCATCATCAATTGTACTTAAATAACGTGCACCAATGATGGTTCCTCGTTCTGCCATACTAAAAATAGTACGAGATAACGTCATAATATAACCATTAATTCCTCCTAAAATTGAGATCATAATGCCAACAGCAACTAAATTACCACCTAAATGGCCAAACATACGTTGTGAAGCAACAGCCGATGCATCATGACCGAGTGATACCATTTCTTGTACAGGAAAAATTTTAAATAATGCAATATTGATGCAAGCATAAACAATAACTAAAAATATAATACCCAAAATGATTGCTTTAGGTAACACTTTTGCAGGGTTATGAATTTCACCAGCAACCGAGGCTACTTGAGCCCAGCCATCATAAGCAAATAAAGTGGCCAAAATCGCTACAGCAAACGGAGCATAAGTTTCAATACCTTGACCACTAGTACTAAATAATGCGACTTGACCATTGCCTTTCAATAGTCCAAATACCGCTAATAATAAAATAGGAATAAGCTTACAAACAGTAGCAATCGTTTGCAGATAACCGGCTTGTTTCACGCCAATAGCATTAATAACAGCAATAAAACCTAAAACACCAGCACTGACCGCCATTTTAAAAGAATCATCTATGCCAAATAACAGACAAAATACCGAACTAAAATACCCCACCAATGCGCCAACTAATGACGGAGCAAAAAGCACCGTAATCATCCAACCATAAAGATGGGAAACTTTTGAGCCATAAATTTTTTCCAAATAAACCAGCATACCACCTGTACGTGGAAACATAACACCCAATTCACAAAGTGTTAATCCACCACAAATAGAAAAAACACCACCAATAATCCACGCTAATAATGCATAGTTATAATCACCAGCAACTTCTAATACGGCAGGTGGTTTCATAAATGCACCTGCCCCTAAAACCATACCAACCACCAGTGACAATGCAGAAACTAAACCAAGATCTTTCCGTAAATTATTTTCTAAATTGTGATCTTCCATACAGGTCCTCTTAAAACATATTAAATTAGCGAGCAAAATAGATTTATGATAGGGATTTATCAATAAAATACAAGAAAGATTAATATTATTGATAGTAAAAGTCGCGAAAGTAAAATGAATAAATCAATATTTAGTCAAGAAAAAAGCCGGCATCAAGCCAGCTTTTATTCTTTTTCAACTTAAATAGAAAAACGATCAGCTCTGTTTTTTCATTTTCATATCAACAACCATACGACCGCGAATTTTACCTTCTCTCATTTCATTAATCATTTCGTTGATGTCTTCAAATGGACGCTTTTCAACTATTGGTACAACTTTACCTTCAGCACTAAATTGGAATGCTTCAGCTAAATCTTCACGCGTACCAACCAAAGAACCTAAAATTTGAATCCCATCTAATACCGTTTTAGGAATACTTAAATCCATAGTTTCAGAAGGTAAACCTAAAGCGACCACTCTACCTAAAGGACGAACAGACTCAATTGCTTGATTAAAGGCTGTTTTAGTGACCGATGTCACTACCGCACCATGCACACCTCCACCCGTATGTTTTTTAATATAAGCACCAACATCAGTTACTTTTTTCGGATTGACAATTAAGTCAGCACCCAGTTCTTTACATAGTTCTAACTGGCTGTCACTATTACTAATCGCCACCACTTTATTGTTGAATACTTTTTTGCCATATTCAACTGCCAAGGTGCCTAAACCACCAATACCAAATACCGCAAGCCATTGCCCCGGTTTGGTGTCTGCAACTTTAATACCTTTGTAAGTTGTTACTCCTGCACAAGTTATACTGGTTGCTTGAGCTGGATCTAATCCTTCTGGCACTTTAACAGCGTAATCCGCTTTTACAATACACTGTTCTGCCATACCACCATCAACACTGTATCCAGAATTTAAAGCACTACGGCAAAAGGTTTCTTGACCTGAAATACAATACTCACACGAACCACAGCCAGCATGGAACCAAGCAATACTGACACGATCACCTATTTTTAAGCTTTTTACATCTGGAGCAATTTTAGTCACGATCCCTACTCCCTCATGTCCAATAACACGACCTGGTTTTTTACCAAAATCACCTGCCGCGACATGAAGATCGGTATGACAAAGGCCACAATATTCAACTTCTACTAAAGCTTCACCTGCTTCTAATGGACGCAGTGGAATATCTTTAATTTCAACTTGACCATCGCACTCTTGTCTAACAACTGCTGCCTTCATTTTTTTCTCCTACATAATTTGAAAATACAATATAACTGAGTTTATTTTATCCTAACCATGCTGAAAAAAAATGAGTTATTTCACAAAATTATTAAAAACATTGAATATTTAATAATCCTAATTGAAACGTATATCTAACCTCAAACATATTGACAAACAATAGCGAAATATTTCAAAAAAACGTGTTTAAATTAGATTTTGATAATTTGGTTAGTTTTTTATTTTTTTGTTCTCTATTGAATAAAAAAGCATACTTATAAACTTAATTAAACTTTGCCAAATAAATGGATAACAAAAGTATTTTCACGATCAATAATCCTAATTTTAACTTTGCATTCATATCATGAAATTTAACGCCAGTTAACAACGTATTAAGATATTTTGAAAGATTCTGTCAGGAAAAGAATGGACGATCATGGGCAGGAAAAAATGTTTATATACCTTAAAGGAACGAGTCTAAATACTCGCTCCTTATTTAAGTTTAACACAATGATTATTAACCAATATCTTTTGCAATATATTTCTGACTCTGGTTATTTATTAATAAAAATAGCCCAATTAATGCACCTAGTGTAAATAACCCAACCACATACATAGCAGGTGCCATTTTGCTTACAAAGTCACTCAAAAAAGATATTAATAAAGGTGTTAATCCACCTGCGATGGCATACGCCATATTAAATGAAAACGATACGCCACTATAACGAATTTGAGCAGGAAAAACTTTCACCATAAAACACGCAAAAGCCCCAACAATACCAACACAGAATCCGGCTAGAGAATAAGTGATAAATAAAAGTTGATGGTTATCTAATGATAAATAAAAAATAGCGATAGCAAGTGTAGCAAAAATACAACCCATTAATATGACTTTACCCATAGCAAACTTATCCATCATCATGCCATAAAAAGTACAACTTATAATCAGACCAATGATGGCTAATATATTAGCTTGTAATGCATCAATAGGTGAGTAACCAAATGCTTTTTGCAATAAAATGGGGGTCATTAACATAATGACCATAATACCGGCAGACAAAACCCAAGTCAGTAACATTGATAATATTGTCTGGGGTAAATATTGAGTTATCACGGTAATAACAGGAATTTTATTAGACAATTCTTGCTGTTTACGTTTCTGAATTTCAAGAAAAATTGGGGTTTCTTTTAACCAACGGCGCAAATACATTGCCATCAAACCAAAAATACCACCAATAAGAAAAGGAATTCGCCATCCCCAATCAATTAATTGTTCGGGAGAGACGCTTTTATTCATAACAGTTGAAACCAATGATCCGAATAAAATACCTAAACTTAAGCCACTGGTTAAAATTCCACATGCTAAACCAATTTTATTTTTTGGTACGTGTTCAGCAACAAATGTCCAAGCACCGGGTACTTCACCGCCTACTGCCAGACCCTGACATAATCGCATAAGTAGGAGTAATAAAGGAGCAAAAACACCAATATGGGTATATGTTGGTAAACAACCGATAAATAACGTCGGTAAAGCCATAAGCAGTATACTAAGCGTAAACATTCGTTTTCGACCAAAAAGATCGCCAAAGTGCGCCATAATAATTCCTCCAAAGGGACGAATTAAATAACCTGCTGCAAAAATACCGAATGTTTGTACCTGACTTAACCATACTGGCATATCATTTGGAAAAAACAGATGACTAATAGTAATTGAAAAGAAAACAAATATAATAAAATCATAAAACTCTAAAGCTCCACCTAAAGCAGACAATGCTAACGTTTTATAATCTTGTTTATTTAAAGTACGAGTGTACGTAATGGGTGCTGTGTATGACATGATCTTCCTTGTAATTTTTTTTTTACACATAGTATATTTTAATGTACTAATATACCTGAACACCCTATTTTTTAAAAGAAAATATCAATTAAAACGACAACCTACATTTTATTATCGGTATAATATAAAATCTTTTTTTAAAATATATCTTATTTGATTAGATAAACAGCACTAAATGATTAATATACCGTGACAAATTAAAACTACAATCAAAAAATATTTTAAAATGGAGAGTCGTGAAATGGCTATAAAACATATTACTCGAGGTAAATTCACACGCATGCAACAATTATCTAACCAAGATGGTGTGATTGCAGCATTAGCGATTGACCAACGCGGTTCAATGGTAAAAATGATGGAATCGGCAGTAGGTAAAGATCACTATCATATAGATATGGTGTATGAGTTCAAAGAGCTTGTCTCACAAGAATTAACCAAATATGTTAGTGCTATCTTGTTAGATGAAGAGTATGGCTTTAAAGGTATGGCTAAAAAAAATAAAGATGCTGGATTAATCATCTCCTACGAAAAAACAGGTTATGATGCTAATACTCCAGGTCGTCTACCCGATGTTTTGCCAGAAGACTCTCTACAACGGTTATTGAAAAAAGGAGCCGATGCCGCAAAAGTTTTGGTTTATTATAATCCCGATGATCCTCAAGATATTCTAGAAAAAAAACATGCTTTTTTAGAACGTATCGGTACTGAAGCAAGAGCGGCGGATATCCCGTTATTTGTAGAACCAATCGTCTATGATAATGTGGTAACTGATGATAAAAGCCCTGAATTTGCCAAAATAAAACCTCAAAAAGTCATTAATACCATTAAAGAGTTTACTAAAAATCAATATTATATTGATGTACTAAAAGTTGAAGTCCCAGTACTTTTCAAAAATGTTGAAGGATTTAATGATAATAATGTTGTTGTTTACACCCAAAAACAAGCCGCTGATTATTTTAAACAGGCCAATGACGTAGCAACTCGCCCATTTATTTATTTGAGTGCAGGTGTACCCACTAAAACTTTCCATCAAGAATTAATTTTTGCTGGCGAAAACGGCGCTAAATACAGTGGTATTTTAGGTGGTCGCGCAACATGGTTTGAAGGCGTTGCAGCTTATGCCAAAGAAGGAAAAGACGGTCTTAAACGCTGGTTAGATCAAACAGGACGTGAAAATGTTGAACACCTCAATAAAATTTTAAAACAGTATGCGACACCTTGGTATGATATTTATGGTGGTAAACAAAACATAGAAGTGATCGATATTAAATTAGGTAATTAATCATAATTTCGAACCAAATAGCTGTAAATTACGAGTAAGCAAAGATAGAGTACAGGATGTTATCCTATTTACCTGTACTCTCTTTTAAAGTGCTAAAAATGTTATTACCAAGATGTGCTGTCAATAAAAAATAAATTAGAACGTCCTAAATGATATTAGAGCGCTTTATCAAAAAATAAATTTACTTTAGTTAATTTAACCATCGACTCAATATAACTTTGCACTTTAGGTGGAAAAGACAATCCTTTTACACATGTTAAGTTGCGTAGCACAGGAAACAAACATATATCATCTAAAGATAATTGCCCATTACACGCTTGTGACGAGATAATTAACGGTTCAAGATCATTCAATAATTTAGATATTTTAGATACCAATGAATCCGTCTGTGCTAAACATTCATCAAACGAACCTATTTTTTTAGTTTTACTTGTGACAAAGTAGTTGATTGCACTTTGAGTAGTAAATTCTGCCAAACCAAGTTTTATATAGCGTGGGCACTCTAATTTATAATCATATTGTTGTAGTTGTTTAATTAAATTTTCAATATTTGCAGATGTTGGTCCGATTAAAATAGGTTTGCTCCCATAATGATTATCCACATAATGAACAATATCTAAACTTTCAGGCAAATAACTGCCATCATCTTTTTGTAAAATTGGGGCCATTTTTTGACCTATCATGCTTTCGGGAGACTTAAAATCATCACTTAGAAATACATGTAGCTCAACTGGGATATTTTTTAAACCAAAGATCATTCTAGCCCTTACACAAAAAGGACAATGTTCGTAAATATATAATTTCATTTTTACCTCCTTCTTAACCAATCAATAGCCCATAATAAATATGCGAGCCCGAGGAATACCAGTATAACAATGCTTGCATTAATCAATGCTTGCCAATAACCGATTTTTGTTACATTGATAAAAGGATACGGATAGAAATGAGTAAAATACCCTCGTACAAAAGTATAAACACCATAAATTAACATGCTAATTAAAGATCCCATAATGACGCGAAAATTAATCCGCTGAAATGGTCCCCAAATCAACCAACTTAAAATACCAAATGTGGGAATAACGACATGTAAACTTTCATTAGCTAATCGCATATATATATTGGGCGGGATATGAATGCCACGCAAAAGCGAGTTATACACAATAGCAGTAATGATTACCCCCACCAACCCATTTAATCGAATAACTCGAAAAATAAAACGATTACAATTCGGGCTAAAAGCTAACCATAAACAACTTATTGCCAACATAAGGTTAGATAATACAGTAAAAAAACTGTAATAAAACACCATACGCCCTATTGGTGTTGCTGGTTGCCAGCTTCGAAGTTGTGCATGCCAATAAGTATAAGTTTCAAAACCGACAACAAACAGCACATATAATGCAATAAAAAAATGAAAATTTCGTTTCAACATAACAAACATAAAAAAATCAAACCGTATTGCAGTATATATCAGTTCATATAAAAAAACGAAAATATAAAAATAGATTAATGTGTGACTTTTAATCAAAACTCTGAACAAAATACTCATAAAGAAAGCATAAAGAAGGCATAAAATCTAAGTATTTTTCACTATTGCAATTTACGCTTCTAATTTAAAATTACCACGATTTTAGAATAAAACGGTATACACTCCTGAATATTTTTTACAACTTAAATGATCATTTTTGTCATTATTTTGGGTTTTATTATCGGTATTGGTCTTATATATTTAAGCAATGATGATTCAAAAAAACAAAATCATGAACTTAATCAACCGGAAAATTTAATTATAGACCTTACAATTTACCCTTCAACCATTCCTGAAAATCAATTATTACATATAAAAGAAGCTAAAAAGTTGTATGAATCAGCTTTTGACGATCAAGTATTCCATGCGGTAGTTAGCCCGGACAACTTAATCAAATTTTTAAAACATGCCTGGCAATAAGATAAAAATGCCATGCCATATTATTACTCTCTTCTTACTTGGCATAAATTCTTTGATGAAGATTACGAAGAAAAAGGGATGATCTCATTTACAGAATTTATGCATAAGTATCGGGATCAGTTAGTGGATAATCCAGGTAAACCGTTAGTCGAACCTTACGTATTTAAAAGTGAGCAAATGCGGGGGTACTTATGGGATAAGTTTGCCGATTTAAAATATCCGTATTTTGCAATTAGAAAAGGTTGGAGTAAGGGGGCTTGTAGGTATGATGAACAAGGCATGGCGAGACCCTGTACAGATGAGCAATTAGAAAAAAGTATTGAGTATTTTAATTACGCCATTGACGGTGGCTATCATTGCTACGAAGGTTTGATAGCCCGTATGTTATTTCAACAAGGGCGTTAATATAAAGATCAGAAATATGAGCAACTGAATAAATTAACCGAATACCGCAAAGTATTAAAATCAGACAAGTTAAAACAGGCGATAGATTATGCATAGCTAATAGCAGAGCATAGCTCGATTATAGGCATATTGCGCATGACTGAAGCCTATTTATATGGTTTAGGACGGGAGCAAGATCCGGTTAAAGCCAATGCCTGGTCACTATTAAGTGATTATGCAAAAAAAATTATCGAGATAGGCAGGAATTTAGCGTGGGATGCAGAGCAACTACCACCGGTTTGGGAATATAACAAAGAAATCCAAAATCGTTTGGAGCAACAACTTACCCCCAACCGAAAAACAAGCGGCATTAGATTATTTGGAAACGCCGAAAACCAAAGTGGTCACTTGGAATTATAATAAATGGCGAGATCAAATAGATAATTTTCACCCTAAACCATAGACAAAATCCTATTTCAATTACAGAAGCCCATTGGCTTATTTGCTAATAAATTGAGCCTAAAATTCGTTGCCAACCTGCCTATCGTAAAAAAGTATTTCTGCTTCAGAAACAAAGGATTCAAAGAGTTATACCGGTATCATTTATTTTAAAACAAAAACTACCATTACATCTGAAAATGAAGGAGATCGAAGTCAGAATTGATGATAAAAGTAGTTAAAATTGTATTAAGAACTCATATCAAGCTTCTTAGATTTTTCTAAATTGAAACGTCGGATATTTAATAGTGCTATGCAGCTAATGACGTATAATTAAAAATGGACATTAACGTTTTTACAAAATTCAGTGTGACTAGATAATGAAATTAATTTTGTCAAAAAGTTTCAGGTTAACTATATCTTTGAGTAAAAATATTGGTTAAATCTAATTGTAATTGAGCATCAAAAAAAGATTATATCGCCTTATAATCTGAACCTATCTTTAACTTCTTATCTTCAGTTGGTATATAATATTTATCACAAATTATTCGTAGGGACTACTTTTGATATCTGATAAAAACATACCAGCACAAAATAAAATGTTAATTGAACAATTTTTAGACTCGCTATGGCTGGAACGTAGTTTAGCAGAAAATACTATTACATCTTATAAACTTGATTTAATTGCATTAAGTCAATCACTGCAACAACAAGATGTAACATTATTGACCGCGCAAACTAACAATTTACAGAATTTTTTAATGCAGCGTGTTCAAGATGGTTATAAAGCCAGTAGCTCTGCACGTTTACTCAGCGCGACTAAAAGATTTTTTCAGTATCTTTATCAAGAAAATTATCGCACTGATGATCCTTCAGCAGTTTTATCATCACCAAAATTACCGAAAAAACTGCCCAAAGATTTAACTGAATCACAAGTCGACGCATTGCTTGAATCTCCAAGTATTGAAGATCCTATTGAGCTTCGAGACAAAGCCATGTTAGAAGTTCTTTACGCCACAGGTTTACGTGTTTCTGAACTGGTTAATTTAGAAATAAGTGATGTGAGCTTACGTCAAGGCGTCGTTCGAATCATCGGTAAGGGTAACAAAGAACGCTTAGTGCCACTCGGTGAAGAAGCGATTTATTGGTTAGAGTATTATTTTAAATATGCCCGAAATGATCTTTTAAAAAATGGCGCAGTTGATGTACTATTTCCAAGCAGATTAGGTAAAAAAATGACCAGACAGACCTTCTGGCATAGAATTAAATATTATGCCATACTAACCGGTATTAACATTGAGGCACTTTCCCCACACGTACTTCGACATGCTTTTGCAACCCATTTGCTTAATCATGGTGCAGATTTACGCGTGGTACAAATGTTACTCGGTCATAGTAGCTTATCGACCACTCAAATTTACACACATGTGGCAACGGAAAGATTAAAACAGTTACACAGCAAACATCATCCTCGAGCATAGTTCTCAACAAAATAAGGATAATTAAATGAAGAAAATAGTTTTAAGTATAGGTTTAGCATTGATCTCAACTTCAGTACTAGCAGCGAATGCCGATATTACAAAAAGCTTAAACCAATTAGGATATCAAACCAAAGACATAAAAATTGAGAATAGTCCAGTAAATGGATTTAAAACCGTGATCACACCTGATGGCGTTTTTTATGTTTCTGATGATGGAAAATACCTAACTCAAGGACCAATCTTTGATGTTCAAGGCAACGAACCTCAAAATATCGCTAATAGTCACAATGCTAAATTAATCAAATCGATTGAGAAAGATGCTATTGTCTATAAAGCTAACAATGAAAAATATGTTATTTCCGTATTTACGGATTATACCTGTCATTATTGTAAACTGTTGCATGAAAATATTAATAAATATTTGGATGCAGGTATTTCAGTACACTATTTTGCTTTTCCTCGAGCTGGCGCAGATAGCGAAGTTGGAAAAAACATGCAATCAATCTGGAGTGTAGCGGATCGTAAAGCTGCTTTTGAAAATGCTTACAAAGATAATCCTATCTCTCCAGCAAGCAGTATGATACCTTATGTAACCCAACAATTTAATGTTGGTAAACAAATTGGTATTACTGGCACACCTGCCATTGTTTTAGCTGATGGTCAACTTGTTTCTGGCTATGTCCCTGCTGATAAATTACTTACTATTTTAAATAAAAAATCGATTAAGTAAGATTTTACGAATCAATTTTAATTATTAATTAAAACGAACATAAAGACATATGTTAGCGTTTTGACGCTAACATCTATAATATGAATAAAAACAGAATATTACATCGAAAATTACCTGATTCTTTTCCCGAGTTATCACAAGATATTCCGCAATTATTGCAACGAATATACGCATTACGTGGCATTAAATCCATGCATGAACTTGATTATACAACGCGTAATTTATGCAATTATGATAAATTAACTGGCACACAAAATGCTGTTGAAATCCTTTATTCAGCAATGAAAGAGAACAAACGCATTGTTGTTGTAGGTGATTTCGATACCGATGGGGCAACAAGTACGGCATTAACCGTAACAGCACTGAAAAAAATGGGCTGTCAATTTGTTGATTATATCATTCCAGATCGCTTTGAAGATGGTTATGGATTGAGTGTAAGCGTCGTAAAAAAAGCCATTTCACAACGTGCGGATTTGATAATCACTGTTGATAATGGTATTGCTGCCATTGAAGCTGTTGAGTTTGCAAAGCAAGCTAACTTAATGGTCATTATTACTGATCATCATTTATGTCCAGAACAGTTACCCAGGGCTGATGCCATAATCAATCCTAATTTACCTAATTGTTCTTTTCCATCTAAACATTTAGCTGGAGTCGGGGTAGCATTTTATTTTATGCTCGCATTAAGGGCTAAGTTACGTAAGGAAGATTGGTATACAAAAAATAACTTAATACCATACAATGTTGCCAATTTATTAGATTTAGTAGCTTTGGGTACCATTGCCGATGTAGTAAAACTGGATCACAACAATCGAATTTTGGTCCATCAAGGCATAAGACGAATTCGATCTGGCTATTGTTGTGAAGGAATAAAAGCTTTATTGTATATTGCAAGAAAAGAGCCATCTTCTTTCACTGCAACAGATCTCGCTTTTTATATTGCACCAAGATTAAATGCAGCAGGAAGAATGGATAATATGTCTTTAAGTGTTGAATTATTACTTTGTGATGATTTTGATACGGCTATAGAACAAGCCAAAAATCTTGATATGCTCAATAATGATCGCAAATTGATTGAGCAAACTATGCATAAAGAAGCATTATCATTTATTCAACAAATTGAAAAACAAGCAACAGCCATTCCAGACATACTGATTGTTTACCACTCTCAATGGCACCAAGGTATTATTGGTATTTTATCGGCTCGATTAAAAGATAAGTATTATCGACCTGTTATCTCATTTGCCTCAACTACAGATGGTTATTTAAAAGGATCTGGAAGATCAATAGCAGGAATACATTTACGTGATTTATTAGATGAATTTGATCAGCAATACCCGAATTTAATTGTGAATTTTGGTGGTCATGCAGTGGCGGTAGGTTTAACCATTCGTGAAGAGGATTTTGAACAATTTAAAACTTGCTTCGAAGAGCTAGTCAATACTAAATTCATTAAGACACCATTAGAACCAATCATTGAAACAGATGGCGAAATAGAGGGTAAAGATTTTAATTATGTCATAGCAAAACATTTAAAAGAAGCCGGTCCTTGGGGAGAAGGTTTTTCTGAACCCATTTTTGATGGGGAATTTATTATTCATCAACAGCGCTTGTTTGCAGAAAAACATCTTAGATTAGTTTTGGAACCCAAAAAGGGAGGACCACTTGTTGAAGGCATATTGTTTAATGCTAACTTGCAACAATGGCCAGATCAATCATTAAAAAATGTCAAAATCGTTTATCATTTAATGGTAGATGAATTTCGTGGTAATCAAATGGCAAAACTATTGATTAGATATTTATGGCCTATCGCATAAGCCATAAAAATCGACTATAATTACGCAGACATTTCGGAATTACATCCAATTGCCAATCAAAACAACAGTGATAACTAAACAAATATTATTATCAATACATTTTTATTAAAGTTAAGGACTAAAAATGCATATTCATATTCTAGGAATTTGTGGCACATTTATGACAGGAATTGCATTAATAGCCCGTTCGCAAGGTCATAACGTAACGGGTTCAGACAAGAATGTTTACCCGCCGATGAGTACACTTTTGCAAAAAGAGCATATCGATATTATTGAAGGGTATGATCCTTCTCAATTGACCCCTACTCCCGATCTGGTAATAATCGGTAATGCGCTATCAAGAGGTAACCCTTGCGTTGAATATGTTCTTGATAATAATATTCCCTATATTTCAGCCCCTCAATGGTTACATGATAATGTCTTACGCGATCGTTGGGTGATTGCTGTTGCAGGTACCCATGGTAAAACAACGACTGCTGGAATGGTCAATTGGATATTAGAAAAACAAGGTTATCAGCAAGGTTTTGTTATTGGTGGTGTTCCGGGTAATTTTGATGTATCGGCACGATTAGGCGAAGGTAATTTTTTTGTAATTGAAGCTGACGAATACGATTGTTCATTTTTCGACAAGCGATCAAAATTTATGCATTATTGCCCTAAAACCTTAATCATGAACAATTTAGAATTTGATCATGCTGATATTTTTGATGATCTTGGTGCAATCCAAAAGCAATTTCATCATTTAGTCCGTTTAGTACCAAGTAAAGGACTTATCATCACGCCACAAGATGATGTAAATTTAAAACAAGTATTAGCTAAAGGTTGCTGGAGTGAACAAAGCTTTACGGAATCTGAAACAGGTTGGCTAGCACAACGTATTAATAGTGATGCCAGCCACTTCGCGGTTTATTATAATAGCGAAAAAGTGAGCGAAGTTAAATATTCTTTAGTGGGTGAATATAATATGCATAATGCGCTGATGGCTATTGCTGCCGCTCATAATGTGGGCATTCAACCTACGGATGCTTGTGCAGCATTAAGTACGTTTATCAATGCGAAAAGACGATTAGAACTTTATGGTGAAGTTAATAATATTGAAATATATGACGATTTTGCCCATCATCCGACTGCAATTTTGGCAACTCTTGAAGCTTTGCGTAGCAAAATTGGAGCTAATCGCCGAATTTTAGCCGTTCTTGAACCTCGCTCAAATACAATGAAACTTGGTGTATCAAAAGATGAGTTGGCACCATCACTGGGTCGTGCTGATGAAGTTTTTATATTCCAACCGGAACAATTACCATGGTTAGTAGCAGATGTTGTTGATGGTTGTATTCAACCTGCATACTGGTCTGGCGATATCGATTTGCTTGTTGAAATGATAACGAAATCCGCTAAACCTTCTGATGCCATTTTAATTATGAGTAATGGCGGTTTTAGCGGAATACATGATAAAATTTTAGAAAGCCTAAAAAAAAAACAGCTAAAAGATCAATTGGATGAACAATCATTACTCTAATGATGGGTGAATTTACCTGTATGATTTTGCCACTTAATGTGGCATCTCATTTACAGTAAGAGGCAGTATCATGCAATACTTAGTTACCTCGTCTGAAATGAAGCATTATGATGCTTATACCTCAAATAAAATTGGTTTACCCTCCTTGGTACTCATGGAACGTGCTGCCCTAGCCGTGGTGAATCAACTTAATAAAAATAACTATAATTTAAATAAAGTGGCTGTAGTATGTGGATATGGTAAGAATGGTGGTGATGGTATTGCTATTGCTCGCTTACTCAAATTACAAAACATTGATGTTAATGTTTATTTAATTGGCAAACCAGAAAAGGCTTCAAATGAAACGTTACAGCAAATCAAAATAGCACAACATTATAATATTACCTTTGTAACTTCACTCAAAGGGTCCTTAACTAAATATACAACGATTGTTGATGCTATTTTTGGTATAGGGCTTAATCGTATCGTTACAGGTGATTTTTTTCATACAATTAAATTGATTAATCAGAGTAACGCTGAAGTTCTTGCTGTTGATATTCCTTCAGGACTTTGCAGCAATACGGGTAACATTCTTGGTATTGCTGTCAAAGCGAAACAAACGGTAACATTCGCCTATTCAAAAATTGGTTTATCACTTTATCCAGGAGCTGAATTAGCCGGCGAAATCACTATTGCAGATATTGGTCTCTATGCAGATACGCCAGCAACTCATTATACTTATCAATCTAGTGAGTTGAGCCAGTTATTACCACGTAGATCGAATCATAGTCATAAGGGTAGCTATGGTAACGTATTGATTATTGCCGGATCAGAAAATATGTCCGGAGCAGCCTTCTTTTCAGCTAAAGCCACTTATAAAACTGGTGCTGGGTTAGTACGTATTTACACACCAATATGCAATCGTGATATTTTATTAACACAACTACCTGAAGTATTATTTACACCTTATATTCCCAATCAAATTGATACAACAAAACTTGAAGAATTAATAAATTGGGCCTCAGTCATCGTTATTGGGCCGGGAATGGGAGTATCTAAAGATACTTATACAATATTAATGCACGTATTACAATACGCTACGATTCCCATTATTATAGATGCTGATGGACTTAATACCTTAGGTGGGAATTTGAAATTATTAAAACAAGCGCACTCAACCATCATTGTCACTCCACATTTAGGGGAAATGTCCAGATTAATCAATCTACCAATTGAAAAAATTAAAAACAATCTCATCATGACAGCAAAAAAATTTGCACAAGACTATAACGTAATCTGCGTTCTTAAAGATGCAAAAACCATTGTCACAATCCCTCAAAACGCCACTTATATTAACCAAACCGGTAATAATGGTATGGCAACGGGCGGGACTGGTGATGTTTTAACCGGAATTATGGCAGGACTTATAGCACAACATTTACCACCTATAAAAGCGGCCCCAGTAAGCGTTTACTTACATGGATTGGCGGGTGATGAGGCGTTAAAAAGACGAAATAAATACAGTTTATTAGCCAGTGATGTCATCGACAGTCTAAATGATATATTATAAATTTAGCTCAACATATAACCTGTAGTTTTAGTTTACTCAGTAAGGATATTTCATGAATGAAATTACCGATATGATTAAATTGTTATGTCGCCGAATAAAAATAACTAGAATCGAAAAAAATTTATCACAACAAGAACTTGCAGATAAATCTCAAATTGGTATAGCAACGATAAAACGTATTGAGCAAGGCGAATCAATCACATTACAAACATTAATTTCAGTTCTTAAAGGATTAGGTGAACTCGATCAACTCAATAATCTACTCGCCTACAACGAAGTCATTCACAAAACTTATGCAGACCAACCAAAACGAAAAAGAAAACAACGAACAACCAGAAAAGAAACAGTTGAAATACTAATTGAAAATGATTTTTTACGCTCTAAAGTGAATACCATGCGCTGGAAATACTAAAAAGATACTCTAAAAAACAAAATGCTAAAAATAAGTATATAGGGTAATTTTTATCTTCGCCAATGATAAAACAGACGAAGATAAATGATGAGATCTTAATTACAATGTACCGTAATTGCCAATCCTCCTCGCGATGTTTCTCGATATTTAGCATTCATATCTTTACCGGTTTCATACATTGTTTTAATCACCTTATCTAAAGAGACTTTTGCTGCCGTTATTCTTCTCAACGCCATTCTTGTGGCATTAATAGCTTTAACCGCTGCAATAGCATTACGCTCAATACATGGCACTTGCACCTGCCCAGCGACAGGATCGCACGTTAAACCTAAATTATGTTCCATCGCAATTTCAGCCGCCATACAGACTTGTTGAGGATTACCCCCTAAAAGTTCAGCTAATCCCGCAGCAGCCATTGAACAAGCCACGCCCACTTCACCTTGGCAACCCACTTCGGCACCAGAAATAGAAGCATTCATTTGATAAAGTTGTCCAATTGCACCACAGGTTAAAAAGAATCGAATACAAATATCAGGCGTGACTGGATTAATAAATTTATTATAATAACCCAAAACAGCAGGAATAATACCGCAAGCACCATTAGTTGGAGCCGTAACCACACGCCCACCAGCTGCATTTTCTTCACTAACTGCAAATGCAAACATATTCACCCAATCAATGATCACCATAGGATCGCCGATGATCTGATCATTCATTGTTGATAGCTGCCGATAAAGAGAGAAAGCTCGGCGTGGTACCTTAAGTGGCCCAGGTAATAAACCTTCTGTGTTCATGCCACGTTTGATACATTCTAAAATAGTTTGCCCTACGCGTGAAAAATAATCTTCAATTTCTTCATACGAATGAAGTTGCAGCTCATTTTTCATTATAATACTTGAAATTGATAAAGAATTATCTTCACAATATTTTAATAATTGTGAGGCAGAAGAAAACCGATAAGGCAGTTTTACTGTTTCTGGTTTTTGCTGTGCAAACTGTTCTTCTTCTACAATTTTACCACCACCTACTGAATAGTAGGTTTTCTCAAACAGCAGAGTTTCACCATTGTAGGCACTCAATTTCATACCATTTTCATGGAGTGGCAAAAATTTTGAATGAAACACCATACAACTCGCAAGAGAAAAATCGATTTCGTAACGATTATTATAAATCGGTAAGCGATGCGTTTGACTGATTCTTTCAATGAATGATGGAATACTATCAATATTAACCCTATCAGGTTTTTCGCCGGCAAGCCCCATAATAATTGCAATATCGGTTTGATGACCTTTACCTGTTAGTGATAAAGATCCATAAACATCAGCAACAATTTTGGTAACTGATGACATCATGTCATTATTTATCAGTTGATCTACAAATGCCTTTCCTGCTCTCATAGGGCCAACAGTATGTGAGCTTGAAGGACCAATACCTATTTTAAATATTTCAAATACCGAACTCATATTTTTCCCTTTTTGATACAAACGCAACTCAATGGCGCGAGTCTAAATCTTTAAAAATTTACTATTGTAACAAAACGGCCAATAAGCTAATTCACTATTAACACTATTTTACCTATAGATCCTGCATACTATTGGCTAATACCCATGGATTTTATTCATTAAAAAATCAAATCATTCATAATAAATAATGGGTTAATCTTAAATTAAATTATAAATAGCGGCTGAAATCGCAATGAATCCCATGATCACAATAAATCCATTACTCAGTTTGCCACGATATTTTGCTAATGTGGGCAATTTATGAATGGCATACATAGGCATTATGAACAATAGGACAGCCAAAATTGGACCACCTAGTGATTCAATTAAACCTAAAATACTCGGATTTAGTGTTGCAACGCCCCATGCTGTTAAAAACATAAATGACACAACAAGTTTTTCAAGTTTGTTTTCAGATATTGTTTTGTTACGACAACGTAAAGCTTTATTCACTATACCATTAAACCCTTCTTTAGCTCCCAAATAGTGTCCCAAAAACGATTTAGCCATAGCAATAAAGGCAATTGGTGGACCAATATACTCAATCACCGGCGAATTAAAGCGATTAGCTAGATAAGATAATATTGAAATATTTTGCGCTTTTGCTTCTAAAAGTTCTGTAGGTGATAAACAAAGTGCACAACTAAATACAAAAAACATCACAGTTACAACCATCATAATATTACTGACTGCAATAATTTTAGTGCATTTTGGTTCAGCATAAGTTTCCCCATATTCTTTACGTTTCGCAACAGCTAAAGAAGAAATAATCGGCGAATGATTAAATGCAAAAACCATAACAGGAATGACCAACCAAAGTGTCATTAAAGTACCATGACCACTATAATCATTATTACTAAAAGAAATATTATGAAAAATTTCACCATTCCATTCAGGAATTAAAAATAATGCTAAAATCATTAATACCGCAATGAAAGGAAACACCAAAATGGACATAACATTTACAATAAACCCTTCACCAAAATGAACAATCGACATTAAAAAAGCGACCAAAATAAAAGATAACAAAACTCTTGGTAGTGAAGCCAAACCAAGTTGGTGCACCATAAAACTGTCGACGGTATTAGTAATGCCAACACTGTATACTAATAAAATGGGGTAAATAGCAAAAAAATAAAGTACTGTTATCCAGTTACCTGCAGTGCGGCCAAAAGCTTCTTCAACGACAACAGTAATATCCCCTTCTCGGTTTTTACCTGACAATACAAATCGACACAAAGCTCGATGAGCAAAAAATGTCATAGGAAAAGCAAGAACTAACATCACTAATAAAGGAATTAAACCTCCAACACCCGCATTAATTGGTAAAAACAAAACTCCTGCACCAATCGCAGTACCATAAAGGCTTAGCATCCATAGAGTATCGCTTTTACGCCATTTAGATAATGCCGCATCCTCTTTAGAAATTGTTATCCCCTCATTAATGGTTAATTGGTCCATATTAAACTACTCCTTATGTTTAAAAATTTTGCGCATATGATATCAACTTAATATCCTTATCAACGTGATCTTTGTCACATAAACATAATAAGTTAAATATAATCAATATCATATATTTTAAAAATATATCTATTTTGATACTTAGTGTTGCCAAAAAAATTAAAGCATCAATTTTAATACAAAATATTTATAAAATTACCAACAATTTTCAATTGGCCAAAAAATTATAATGCAATTTAAATTAGAATTAGATTTGGCATTGATCGCAAGTCGCTTGTGTTATTTGAAAGGCTATTAAGGTTTTTATTATCTATTTCACATCAAAAATAACGATAAAATTACTTTAGTGTTGCGCTGGGTACTGCTAAACTAGCAAGCATTTTTAGTATATTTATAAGTAAATTATTTTTCGGGATAAATTCATGCGAACCAGTAAATATCTTCTTTCTACGTTAAAAGAAACGCCAGCTGATGCTGAAGTAATTAGTCATCAATTAATGTTACGTGCCGGTATGATTCGAAAAGTTGCGGCAGGTTTATATACTTGGTTGCCAACTGGTTATCGTGTACTTAAAAAAGTTGAAAACATTGTCCGAGAGGAAATGAATAAAGCTGGTGCAATTGAAGTACTAATGCCTGTTGTCCAACCTGCTGATATTTGGCAAGAAAGTGGACGTTGGGAACAATATGGCCCAGAGCTATTACGTATTAAAGACCGTGGTCATCGCGACTTTGTATTAGGACCAACACATGAGGAAGTGATTACCGACTTACTACGCAATGAAGTTAGTTCCTATAAGCAACTACCATTGAATGTTTATCAAATTCAAACCAAATTCCGTGATGAAGTTCGCCCACGTTTTGGTGTAATGCGTTCACGTGAGTTTATTATGAAAGATGCTTATTCATTCCATACGTCACAAGCATCATTACAAGAAACTTATGATGACATGTACAAAGCTTATAGTGCAGTATTTACTCGCGCAGGCTTAAACTTTAGAGCAGTACGTGCCGATACCGGATCAATTGGAGGTAATTGGTCACACGAATTCCAAGTCTTAGCTGATAGTGGTGAAGATGATATTGTTTTTTCAACTGAATCAGATTATGCAGCCAATATCGAAATGGCCCAAGCATTAGCACCGACTCAAAACCGTGCAGCGCCAACAAAAGTAATGGAAATTGTGGATACTCCAAATGCTAAAACCATTGATGAATTAGTTCAACAGTTCAATTTACCAATTGAAAAAACGGTTAAAACATTAATGGTAAAAGCAACTAAAGAAAGTGGTCATCAATTAGTCGCATTATTAGTGCGTGGTGATCACACTTTAAATGAAATCAAAGCTGAAAAAATTGACATTGTTGCTTCACCATTAGAATTTGCAACTGATGAAGAAATTCGCGCTATTGTTAATGCTGGTCCTGGATCATTAGGTCCAATTAACCTAAATATGCCAATTATTATTGACCGGGATGTCGCAGTAATGAGTGATTTTAGTGCTGGAGCGAATATTGATCATAAACATTACTTTAATATTAATTGGGAACGAGATGTTGCTCTTCCACGCATTGAAGATATTCGTAATGTGGTTGAAGGTGATATGAGTCCTGATGGTAAAGGCACATTACAAATTAAACGCGGCATTGAAGTTGGGCACATTTTCCAACTTGGAACTAAGTATTCAGAAGCCATGAAAGCTACGGTTCAAGGCGAGGATGGACAAAACCATGTTATGATTATGGGGTGTTACGGCATTGGTGTCAGTCGCATTGTGGCCGCAGCAATTGAACAATGCCATGATGAACGTGGTATTGTATGGCCAGAAGCCATCGCTCCATTTAGTGTTGTCATTATTCCTATGAACATGCATAAATCTGAAAAAGTACAAGCAACAGCTGAAAGACTTTATGCGGATTTACAAGCTACAGGTATTGAAGTGTTGCTTGATGATCGTAAAGAGCGACCAGGTGTGATGTTTGCCGATGCTGAGTTAATAGGAATTCCACATACCATTGTTATTGGTGAACGAAATCTTGAAAATGGCGAAGTGGAATATAAACACCGCTGTGGAGGGGATAAAGAAATGGTAAAAATTGAAAGCATCATTGAATTTATCCAAAACCGTCGTCAATTGGTATAAAATTAATAGATAAATTGCACATATTTATGCTGTCACAACACAACAATTAAGTCCTTGTTATTGCTTTATCAACGTAAAAATAACAAATTTATTCATGTTGTGTTGTGTCTTTTTCAGGATATTTGACTGCCAATTTAATATGAAACCTAGCAATAATTTACCCAATAATTTTTATAAAATCTCGAACGATCTTTCACGATCAGAACAGCCTACTCGAAAACAGATACAATATCTTAGTAAGTTAGGTTTTAAAACCATTATCAACTTGCGTTTATTGCATAGTAATCGAGATAAGTTAGAAAATACTGTTCTTTCCGAAGTTTGGATCAAGGTACGGGCTGGCAATATTACCGACGAAAAAATGATTGAGATACTCAGAGCTTTTAAACAATCCCCCAAACCAGTCTTAATTCATTGTTGGCATGGTAGCGATCGTACTGGTGTTGCTGTGGCTATGTATCGTATAGTCTTCCAAAATTGGTCAAAATCTCAAGCCATTGATGAATTAATGAACCCAGAATTTGGTCATCACTATAATGTTTATCCTAATATTGTTAAATACATCAAAAATGTAGATATCGAAAAAATTAGAGCCGCAGTATTATAATATTTTATTATTTTTTATCCTCAAAACCTGATATATTTATAGATTGATTAATAAATCAAAGTGAAATTGTGTTTTTTTTCATCTAAAATGATAATTGTCAAATATTCATATTCCTATAGGTTGAAATAATGTTAAAAAAAACAGTCGCATTTGTGCTATCTACCTCACTATTATTACAACATGCCCCTTTAGTTTATGCCGATAATATCAATCTTCCTGATATAGGTACGACCGCTGCTTCAACGTTAAGTATAGGACAAGAGATGGAGATGGGCGATTATTCTATGCGGTTATTACGCGCGGATGCCCCTATTATTAACGATCCAGTTTTGAATCAATATATCAATGATTTAGGTAAAAAATTAGTTTCAAAAGCAGAATCAGTACAAACACCTTTTCATTTTTATATTATACGAAGCAATATAATTAATGCATTTGCTATGTTTGGCGGTAATGTGGTTATTCACTCTAAATTAATATTAGATACAAATAATGAAAGCCAATTAGCTTCTGTCATGGCTCACGAAATTGGACATGTTACTCAACGTCATTTAGCGAGATCAATGGAAAACCAGAATCGTAACAGTCCTTATGTTTGGAGTGCTACATTAGGTTCTTTACTATTAGCATTAGCCAATCCAGAAGCTGGGATGATGGCAATGACAAGTACTATTGCTGGTTCAACGCAAAGTATGATTAGTTTTACTCAAAGTAATGAACAAGAAGCCGATCGTGTTGGTTTAAGGACACTTGCTAAAGCAGGGTTTGATCCATATGCTTCATCGGAATTCTTGCAAAAGCTAGCGGATGAAACCCGTTTTAGTAGTAAGCAGCCAGAAATTTTGCTTACTCACCCGCTACCAAATAGTCGTTTAGCCGATATTCGTAATCGTTCAATGCAATATTCCAAAAAAGATGTTGCTCCTTCACTTAATTATTATTTAGCCAAAGCAAGAATAGCAATTTTACTCAATAATAATAGCAATACTGGTAAATTATTACTTGAAGATTACAAAAAAATCAATAATGAACAAAGCAAAATGGCTATGATTTATGGTGCTGCACTAACGGATTATCGAGATGGTAATTATCAAAAAGCAAAACAGCAACTGCAACCATTATTAGATAATGATCCCAATAATCTTTGGTACATAGATTTAATGACAGATATTGATCTAAGTACGAATAACAATAGTGCTGCAATTAATCGATTGCAAGCTGCATTAAAAAAATCTCCAAATAGTTCAGCATTACAACTCAATTTGGCTAATGCTTATGTGCAAAATAAAAATTATCAAAAAGCCGTAAGTATCCTTCATCGATATACTTTTGATCACAATGATGATACCAATGGTTGGGAGTTACTGATTTTGGCTTATGGGGGATTGCATTCAAGAGCTAAAGAAATGAGTGCTCAAGCAGAACTCATTGCACTACAAGGTCAATTTCAACGTTCAATCCAAATATTACAAAATGCTAAAAATCATACGAAAGGCGATCAAATCTTGATGTCAAGGATTGAGGCTAGAATTAAACAGTTACAACAGCTACAACAACGGTATTCACAATACAGTAAAACATAAATGTTATGCCAGTTTATTATCTCTCATTTTATGTTATTAAACACATTATTTGAGAGATAATAAAAAATACATGGCCAATTATTTATCCGTTAAATGATCTATATTGTTATAATATTTAACCGTAAATTTCCCTTCTGACTGGTCATCGGCTTGTTGATAATTAACAACACTTACGCTGGTATTTAACATACGAGGAAAGTATTGTTCATCACGATGTAAACGCCAATCGCCTCCATTTAATACGCAAAGTAATAACCGTAATACCGTTCCATGCGAAACAACCAAAATATTGCCTGTATTTTGTGGCACTTGTTGGATTATTGTATTTAAAGCTTGTTTCATTCGTGTTAGAACATCCAGGTAATTTTCACCTTTATTAACAGATGCATCAAAATTAGCGGGATCGGTTAAATAAGTCATAAATTCTGGCACTTCTTTTTTAAGAGTCGGTACGTGTTTTCCCTCCCAATTACCAAAATCCATTTCTTGCAAATCAGACAGTTCGAAAGTTGGAATATTATGAAGATTTTCGTTAACAATATAATTTCGTGTTTCTATAGCACGTTGTTGAGTACTGGAGTATGCTTGCAAAAAAGGCACATTTTTTAAATGTTTCCCTGTTATTTTCGCACCCAAAATGCCTTGCTCTGTCAAAGGTGAATTTTGCGATCCTTGCATTTGATCTTTAACATTCCACTCTGTTTGCCCATGTCTAATTAAGTATAAATTGAGATCTTTCATTCGTACTCACTACCTTTTTTTTATTTTAACGATTCTGTTTGTTGATATTTATCATTTCTAAGCTGATTTAAACATGCCTGTAACTTATCATCCATAGGCGCATGTAATTGCATTTCTTGTAAAGTTTTAGGATGAATAAATTTCACATTTGCTGCATGTAAAAATAACCGGTTAAGCTTTGTATTTACCAATAGTGCATCAAATTGGTTATCACCATAACGATCATCAAAAGCAATTGGATGGTTAGCATATTGAGTATGAACTCGAATTTGATGAGTACGCCCCGTAACCGGACTGGCTTTAATTAAAGTTGCAAAATCAAATCGCTCTTCAACTTTAAATCGTGTTTCAGAAGGTTTTCCTTCTTTATCAACTCGGACAACTCGTTCACCACTTTTTAATACGTTTTTAAGTAATGGAGCCTGCACTACTTTACATTCCGACGACCAATTTCCTTTAACTAATGCAAGATAATTTTTTTGCATCTGTTTAAGCCTCAGCTGCTCATGTAATGCTTTTAATGCAGAACGTTTTTTAGCGATTAACAACACACCCGATGTTTCACGATCAATTCGATGGACTAATTCTAAAAATTTTGCTTCGGGTCTTAATGCACGTAATCCTTCAATAACACCAAAACTCAAACCACTACCACCATGAACAGCAATACCAGAAGGCTTATTAATTGCTAAAATCACATCATCTTCATAAATAATTGCTTTTTCCAAATCGGCTACTTTATTAAGCTTAGTTGAAATTTCGGGGGTCGATTTTTCGGCAACGCGAATAGGAGGAATACGAATTTCATCACCATGATTTAATTTATATTCGGGTTTTACGCGTTTTTTATTAACTCTCACTTCACCTTTTCTTAGTATGCGATAAATCATACTTTTAGGCACACCTTTTAAATGTGTGATTAAAAAGTTATCAATTCGTTGTGTCGCATTTTCTTCTGAAATTGTAACAAATGAGACTTGCAATTTAGTTTGTGGAACGTTTGAATCCATAAGAAGTGATTAATCCGCCATCAATGTATAAAAGTCGTTTACATTATCCGAAAATAAACTACACTACCATCACTAAAAAATCAGTTAGATTACTTTCGATATAATTAAAGATAGGTAATTATAACGGAATATGGAGGAATAAAATAGTATGTTATCACTACTCAATCATTACTCACATGGCAGAGCTGCTTGGTTTTTATTATTCCTTTCTACCTTTATTTTTGAATTAACGGCTCTCTATTTTCAATATGGGTTAGGACTAGCCCCTTGTACATTATGCATTTATCAACGCTGTGCAATTTTTGGAATTATGCTTGCAAGCATTATTGGATTGATTAAGCCTAATAATTTTATTTTTCGATTAATCGGAATTTTGATTTGGTTGATTAGTGCATATAAAGGATTTACCCTAGCCACATTTCATGCCCATTTACAATTTGAACCCAACCTCAGTGATACATGTTCAATTAACGTTCAATTTCCATCTTGGTTACCTTTAAATCAATGGTTACCAAGTATGTTTAATGCGTATGGCTCATGTGCCGATAAAATTTGGACTTTTTTAACCATCGAAATGTCTCAATGGATGATTATTATTTTCACCTGTTATTTTCTTGTTGGGCTAGCTGTCTTTATTGCTCAATTTTTCTCGGCAAGAAAACATAATGTCAAGCCAGAGGCACTTTTATAAAACTGGCACTTTTTGTTGAGTTTGCTAAAATGTATGGCAATTTTATTTTGAGAATTGTCATACATAAATGCTTTTGGAATATCATCCCCCCATTGACCCTTGGCTTTCTATCCTACATCAAGATGACCATATTGTCGTTGTTAATAAACAACCTGGTATATTGTCGGTATCAGGCAATAAACCTCAATTTATTGACAGTATTATTCACCGTTTACAACAGAAATACAGTTATGTGGAGTCTGTTCATCGCTTAGATATGGCAACCAGTGGTATTATGGTTGCAGCACTATCAAAATTAGCAGATCGAGACATCAAAAAGCAATTTCGAGAACGGATCCCTAAAAAAACCTATATTGCTGTTGTATATGGGCATCTTGCGCAAGATACGGGAAAAATTGAACTGCCTTTAATTTGTGATTGGCCTAATCGCCCTAGGCAAATGGTCGATTTTGAAAATGGTAAACATGCATTAACTGAATATCAAGTTATTTCACGAAATGCCAATAATACCACCAGAGTTAAATTATTTCCATTTACGGGGCGGTCACATCAATTACGTGTTCATATGCAAGCTATTGGGCATCCAATTTTAGGAGACAAATTTTATGCGCATCCTGAGGCATTTTCGATGTCTCAAAGATTGTTGTTACATGCCCAATTACTGACCATTAATCATCCTAAAACAGGTGAAAGCATGACTTTTACGTGCGAACCCGATTTTTAAAAATGTGCATATATCAACTCCCCACAGTGACACAAAATTCACTAACGATAATATTTAACAAACAAGTTATATTAAGGAAATTAGAATGCAAAAAATTGTTTTAGCAACAAATAACCAAGGTAAAGTTAATGAACTCCAAAACCTTTTAGCCAATGCAGGGTTTAACATTGTTGCACAAAAAGAGTTCAATGTACCTGATGTGGATGAAACAGGTTTAAGCTTTATTGAAAATGCGATATTAAAAGCAAGACATACCGCTAAATTTACTGGATTGCCAGCAATCGCTGATGATTCCGGATTAGTGGTTAATGCTCTTGACGGTGCTCCAGGGATCTATTCTGCCCGTTATGCAGGTGAACAAGGTAACGATGAAAACAATAATCAAAAATTATTACAGGAATTAAACAATGTACCAAGTGAAAAACGTTCCGCTTATTTTTATTGTGCATTGGCATTTATGCGACATGAAAATGATCCAACACCAATTATTTGCTTAGGAAAGTGGAATGGCATCATTTTGAATGAAACACGAGGTACAGGTGGCTTTGGCTACGATCCATTATTTTATGTACCTGAACTCAATTGCAGTGCAGCAGAGTTAACAAAAGAGCATAAAAGCCAGATTTCTCATCGAGGACAAGCACTTAAACAACTTATTGCTAAGATTAAAACCGAAAATTAAATCAGTTTCATATCAACACGAAATTGCATCTTTACAAACAAACAGTATATACTGAAAAAAACATCAATATTGGAGTTTTAATTGTGATTCTGATGATAGTAAGTGGACGTTCTGGTTCAGGAAAATCAATTGCTTTACGAGCGCTAGAGGATATGGGATTTTATTGTGTTGATAATATTCCTGTCGCTTTATTACCGCAATTAGCCGATGCATTAAAAAATAATAATACGCCTGTTGCTGTTAGTATTGATATTCGCAATTTACCTATCAATTTTGAATTTAATTACGATATACTGCAAAAACTTCCTGAATCAGTAACACCTGAAATCATTTTCTTAGACTGTAGCCGTAATACTCTTATCCGTCGTTATAGTGAAACAAGGCGAATCCATCCTTTAGCCAACCAAAAATATTCACTTGAGGAAGCAATCGATCTTGAAGAAAATTATTTAGAATCGTTAAAATCACATGCAAGTTTAGTAATTAATACTGATAATCTTTCCGTTCACGAATTATCTGACATTTTAAGAACACGTATTTTAGGTAAAAAAGAGCGTGAATTGACTATCATTTTTGAATCATTTGGGTTTAAACATGGATTACCAGTTGATGCCGATTTTGTATTTGATGTCCGTTTTTTACCTAATCCTCATTGGGATATCAATTTAAGACCCCTAACCGGATTAGATAAGCCTGTTATAAATTATCTATCCAAACAAGATGAAGTAACCAATTTTATTTATCAAACCGCTAATTATTTACAACAATGGTTGCCAATGTTGGAGAAAAATAATCGAAGTTATTTAACTATCGCTATTGGCTGTACCGGTGGACAACACCGTTCTGTTTTTATTGCAGAACAGTTAGCTGAATTTTTTCAAGCACAAAATAAACAAACACAAATTCGCCATCGAACATTAGAAAAAAGATAATTATTTATTTAGATCATTATTAAAATTCCATGCATCTTCTAAACGTTTTATACAATGTTCAACAATGTATTTTAATGTTACTTTTGGTTTAGATTCTGTTGGTAATGGAATTACAAGTTGACTGACTTTGATTAATTCAATATCTAATGGTAAGTTAGCCAGTTTATTTTTAAGCACATTGATCGTCTGTGGATGTGGGTGCCCAATAGCAATGGCTGAACCATTTTTACGTGCAACTTTGATAGCTAATTCGAATTGTTGACTAATAGCAGCTTCATTTTGCTTATCATCTAGAAATACATCTCGTTCTAAGACGGGAATATCATAAATACTTGCAGCATCTATGACCGCTGTTTTTCCGACAGTTTTACTATCTAAAAAAAACATTGAGTGATGGCGGAGTGCTTTCATAACATTTTCCATTCCAATTTGGTTGGATGTCATTAAGCTACCCATATGATTATTAACACCAATTGCATGAGGTACTTGTGCTACCGCATCAGTTACAATACGATCAACTTCCTCTTCTTCCATATAAGGATACAAAGTATCTTTTTCTAACGGCTGCTTACCAAATGGCGCCATTGGCAAATGAATGATCACATCATTACCATGATGATGAGCGATATTTGCAATACGATGCGCATTTGGAGAATTAGGCAATACCGCCACAGTAATATTAGGCGAAAGCTTAATAATTTGTTCTTCATTATGTTGCCTATAGCCAAAATCATCAATAACAATTGCTAACTGTGCCGCCCATACATTGCTTGTTTGTAATAATAGACCGAGGGCCATTGAACTAAGTAAACGAACCACTATTTTAACCATCCACTAGGATTTAACGCTTTTCCATCTCGACGAATTTCAAAATATAATCCTGAACTATTTTGCCCACCACTAGAGCCTACTAAAGCAATGGGTTGACCACTATAAATTTTATCACCGACTGCCACAAGCACTCTCTGATTATATCCATACAAACTCATATCACCTTTACCATGTTCAATTGCGACAACAAAACCATAACCTTGTAACCAACTCGCTAATATTACTCGTCCATTGGCTATCGCTTTCACTTGTGTACCATCTTTAGCATTTATCACCATTCCTTTCCAATATAATTCACCTTGTAGTGACTCACCAAATCGATGTAAGACAGTTCCACTTACAGGCCAATTAAACTGGCGTTGTGGTTTACCAATGCCACTCACTCGAGCCATGAGCGAACGCTCATCAGGGCTTAAAGTATAATTATTATTTTTTTGTTTTGCTTGTATATTTTTTGCTTGTCTTGCTTCTTCTTCTGCTACACGCCGGCTTTCTCTCTCAGCTTCAGCAATTTTTGCTTGTAGTTTTGTCTCATTTTCATGCAATTGAGCCAGTTTTTGTTGATTTACTTGCATGGATGATTCTAATGAAGTAATCGTTTTTTTTCTATCTTGACGATTTTTTTCAAGTCCTATTTGTTCCTGCTTTTGTTTTGTTTGTAACGTTTGCTGGGAGACCTGTTTCTTTTGTAAAGCTAATTTTTTTTCGTTAAGCTGTAATTGAGTTTCACGCAGAGCATTAATATGTTGTTCTCTGGCGTCATTAATGTAACCAAAATAGGTGATAAGACGTTCATTACGTTCACTTTGTTCACTAGCAAAAATAAGCTCAAAACCTGTTTTTTTACCTAGTTTAAAAGCTGTTTCAAGTTGCTTTGCTAATGCGCGTCTTTGTTGCTGTTGTTTAACATTTAACTCATCGATCTGCTTGATTAACTGAGTAATTTCCTTATTAAGTTTATTCAATGTGACATTATTTTTTTCAATTGAAGTCAACAGTTTGGCAATCTCAGTTTCTTGGTGTTTGAGATCACTCACTAATTGTGTTCTTTCCTTTTTCTGTTCAGCTAAACGAATTTCTTGTTCTTTAATTGACTGGCGCAAAGTTTGTAACTTCTGATTATCATCCATAGCATACAAGAAGTTGGCGTGCATTAATCCAATTAAAATAGGGATAAGAAATTTTTGATAAATAGCCATAGAATTGTAATTAGGATTTATTATCAAACGTAAATGATAAAATACTATACATACAAATAACTAAATAAGCAAAATGTATACCATCTCAGTGGGTTTAAGAATAATTGCAGCATAATAGTATATTAGATATTTCACAAGCACTGATAAAAAGTATAAAATATAAAACTATTTAAATTACCAAAAAATCAATTCAACCATAAAGATAACATCATGCAAAAGTTTAATGTCAAAACCTTTCAAGGGTTAATACTAACGTTACAAGATTACTGGGCTAATCAAGGTTGTACGGTGATTCAGCCGTTAGATATGGAAGTCGGGGCAGGAACCTCTCACCCTATGACTTGCTTACGAGCTCTTGGTCCCGAGCCTATTAATGCTGCTTATGTACAACCTTCGCGTCGCCCTACCGATGGTCGCTATGGCGAAAACCCAAACAGGCTACAACATTATTATCAATTTCAAGTTATCTTAAAACCTTCTCCTGACAATATTCAAGAGCTATATTTAGGTTCATTAAAAGAGTTAGGTCTGGATCCAACTATCAATGATATTCGTTTTGTTGAAGACAACTGGGAAAACCCAACTTTAGGCGCATGGGGACTAGGTTGGGAAGTTTGGTTAAATGGTATGGAAGTTACCCAATTTACTTATTTTCAACAAGTTGGAGGACTTGAGTGTAAACCTGTTACAGGTGAAATTACTTATGGTCTTGAACGACTCGCTATGTATATTCAAGGTGTAGATAGCGTATATGATTTAGTTTGGAGTGACGGTGCATTTGGTAAAACAACTTATGGCGATGTGTTTCATCAAAATGAAGTTGAACAATCAACTTATAATTTTGAATATGCCAATACTGAATTTTTATTTTACTGTTTTGAACAGCATGAAAAAGAAGCTAAATTTTTACTTGAACTCGAAAAACCACTGCCATTACCGGCTTATGAACGTATTTTAAAAGCTGCTCACTGTTTTAATTTACTTGACGCACGTAAAGCAATTTCAGTTACTGAAAGGCAACGGTATATTTTACGAATCAGAACATTAACCAAAATGGTGGCTGAAGCATACTATGCATCACGCGAAGCACTCGGCTTCCCTATGTGCCAAAATTCACGTTCTAACCCAAGCGTAGCAAAGTAGGAATTTAAAGATTATGCAAAAAACATTTTTAGTGGAAATTGGTACTGAAGAGTTACCTCCAAAATCACTCCGAACATTAGCTGAGAGTTTTGCAGCGAATTTTATTGAACAACTTGATAATGCCAAATTGGAACACGGTGAAGTACTTTGGTATGCATCGCCTCGTCGTTTAGCATTAAAAGTATTGAATTTAAATGATACACAGCCAGATAGCCAAATCCTGAAACGTGGTCCAGCAGTGAGTGCTGCATTTGATGCAAATGGCAATCCAACCAAAGCAGCGGAAGGATGGGCTCGCGGATGTGGTATTAGCGTAGTGCAGGCTCAACGGATCCAAACTGATAAGGGAGAATGGCTTTGTTATACGCAAAATCAAAAAGGCCAGCCTGTAGTTAATTTATTGTGTGAAATGGTAAAAAATGCATTAAGCAAATTACCCATTCCTAAACCGATGCGTTGGGCTGCCCGTCAAGTTGAGTTTATTCGACCAAGTCATACTGTAACGATGCTTTATGGTGAAGATTTAGTGCCTGGTATTATTTTAGACATTGAATCTAACCGAGTAATTCGTGGTCATCGCTTTATGGGTGAACAAGAATTTACTATCGATAATGCTGATCAATATCCTGATATTTTAGAGCAACGAGGTAAAGTCATCGCGGATTATGATAAACGTAAAGCTATCATCAAACAACAAGCTCAAGCTGCTGCAGCTAAACTGAATGGTAAAGCAGATTTAACCGACAGTTTACTTGAGGAAGTGTCTTCTTTAGTTGAATGGCCAGTAGTGTTAACAGCTAAATTTGAAGAACGCTTTTTAGCTGTACCTGCCGAATCATTGGTCTATACCATGAAAGGCGATCAAAAATATTTCCCAGTTTACGATAAGCAAGGCAAACTGCTACCAAATTTTATTTTTGTGGCAAATATTGAATCAAAAGACCCACAAGTGGTGATTTCAGGTAATGAAAAGGTTGTTCGCCCTCGCCTTGCGGATGCGGAATTCTTTTATCAATCTGATTTAAAACAACGTTTAGAAGATCGCTTACCTCGTCTTGAAACCGTTCTATTTCAACAACAATTAGGAACAGTTAAAGATAAAGCGTTGCGCTTAGAAGCTTTGTCTGGCTTTGTTGCCGATAAAATAGGTGCTAACGTTGAACAAGCTAAGCGTGCAGGTAAACTGACTAAATGTGATTTAGTGACAAATACCGTTTTTGAGTTCCCTGAAACGCAAGGTATCATGGGTCGCTATTTAGCACTAAAAGATGGAGAAAGTATCGAAATAGCTACAGCTATCGAGGAGCAATACAAACCTCGCTTTGCTGGTGATGAGTTACCGAGTACTTACGTGTCATGCGCTGTGTCTATTGCCGAGAAAATGGATACTTTAGCGGGTATTTTTGGTATTGGTCAACACCCTAAAGGTGATAAAGATCCATTTGCGTTACGTCGTGCAGCCATTGGCGTTCTACGTATTATTGTTGAAAAAGCGCTACCTTTAGATTTGTCAGATTTATCAAGTTATGCGGTGTTACTATATGGCGATAAGTTAAACAATAAAAATGTTGTTGAAGATATTGTTAGCTTTATGCAAGGACGATTCCGTGCTTGGTATCAAGAACAAGGTTTTACCATTGATACCATTCAAGCTGTATTAGCACTCAATCCAACTAAACCTGCCGATTTTGATGCCAGAGTTAAAGCAGTAACGCATTTTAGGACATTATCGGAAGCATCGTCATTAGCGGAAGCCAATAAACGTGTTTCAAATATTTTGTCTAAAACCGATAGCATTATCTCTGAACATGTAAATGCTGCCCTGTTGGTAGATGGTGCTGAAGGAGAATTAGCTAAACATGTGGCAATATTAACGGATAAATTAGCGCCTTACTTTAAAGATGGACGTTATCAAGAGGCTTTAGTTGAATTAGCCGCGCTTAAAACACCAATTGATGCCTTCTTTGAGAAGGTCATGGTGATGGTAGATGATGAACAGGTTAAACTCAATCGTTTAGCCCTTTTGAAAAAGCTACAAAATTTATTTTTAAAAGTTGCTGACATTTCACTTTTACAATAATATCCCTTTCGTTAATTATATTTAGTGGTAACTTAATAGTTACCACTAATGAGGTAAGAATATAAACATGCAAACAGAACTCTCTTTTTCCATAGTTTTTACTCAGGCCGCTAATTTTATTCGAAATCGGTTTTGGCCAATCGCGCTAATCAGTTTATTCTTAAATTTAGTCTCATCATTAATTTTAAAAAATACAGTTGATCTAGCTACTCTCACTCAACTTCTTCAAACAGAAAATTCAAGCGCATTTCCACATTTATTAAAATTGCTAGTAATTAAATTAGTATTATTTATAGTAATTGATGCTATTTTAATTGCCGTTATTTATAACTATTCTATCCATGAAAAACTGAATTTAAATACAGTATTCTCCAGAATGCTACCCAATTTACTCTATATGATTGGTTTTGAATTGGTATTCTTAATCATATTGCCAGTAGTATTTCTATTTGGGGGATTAATATTTATGATTTTAGGATTAATTATTCCAAATACTGTAGCCATTTTTTTATTTGTAATTGTCGCGATTGTATTTGCTGTATTTTTTAATGCACTTTACTATAATTTTTGTGGATTAATCACTCAACCAACGACTAAAACTTTTTTCGAAAAATTCGCTGAGTGTAACAGATATACCTTAAAGTATTGGCGTTTCGCTCTTCCAATGATGCTAATATATTTTCTTGTAATTTTAGTCGTTTCGCTTTTTAATTCAGTAAACAGTAATACTTTTTTATCTGTTATTTATTCAACATTATTAACAATCTTAAATATTTTTACAATTTGCTTCTTTTATCGATTGAATATGCTATTAACAAATAACAAATCAGATCTTGAAGCAACTGAGCAAAATAACAATTTAATTATTTAAATAATAATTACTTTCTCATATTACCCTATTCACTTTCGTGACTAGGGTAGTTAAAATTAAATAATTAACCTATTTTATTTCATCCTAGTAGACACCACTATGACACCTGCGATTAACCTTCTCAAAAAGTTAAATATCACATTTAAAATTCATCAATATGAACATAATCCTAATGATACACATTATGGACAAGAAGCCGTGAATAAACTCGCTCCCAGTTTAAACGTAGTTGCTGCACAAGTGTTTAAAACATTGGTTGTGAGTTTAAATGGTAACGATAAGACGTTAGCAGTTTGTGTATTACCTGTTGATAATCATTTAGATCTTAAAAAAGTAGCCAAAGCGCTGAATTGTAAAAAAGTCGATTTAGCAGATCCTAGTTTAGCTCAAAAAATTACCGGTTATTTAGTAGGAGGTATTAGTCCATTAGGACAGAAAAAGCAATTACCTACTGTTATAGATTCAAGTGCAGATCAACTAGAAAAAATGTTTATTTCGGGAGGAAGAAGAGGCTTAGAAATAGAACTGATCCCACAAGATTTAGCTAGAATATTAAAAGCAACATTTGTAGAAATAAAATCTTAATTTTATATAAATCTGCTTTTGTTTTATAACAAATCGCTGTGTGTTGAAAAAAGAAAATAGCCAAGAAAAACTAGGCCACAAGACAACGTCTTATGACCAAAAGTACATCCCATCAATATAATAAAATAGGAAGAAAAACCAAACTTATTTGATTGCTTCTTTTAAGCTTTTACCAGATACAAACGCTGGTACTTTACTTGCGGCAATTTTGATTTCTTTACCAGTTTTTGGATTACGACCAATACGAGCTTTACGATCGTTAACTTTGAATGTACCAAAACCAACTAATTGCACGGATTCACCCGCTTTCAATGATTCAGTAATAGCTGCTAATGTTGCTTCTAGAGCTGTTTTTGCAGCAACTTTTGTAATATCTGCTTTGCTAGCAATAGCATCGACAAGTTCTGTTTTATTCATGGAAATATCCTTACATAATTATTTTATTGTTAAAGTTAACATTATAAGCAATGCCGAGAATCAACTTTGCTTCTGTAAACAACCTCAGATTACATTGTTATTAAATGTAGTCTATATTCTCCTAATGTTAAAGAAAAATTTGGTAAAAAATAAAAAAATGACGCATTTAAAAGCTTAATCGCTCAAAAAAACACCAATATTACTTATTGCTGATTCTCGAATATCGGCTTTTAAACCTTTTATTAAGTCAATCATATCGTTATTTTCATCTCGTAATAATCGATAGATTTCCCATTGAAAATCAAATTCATCAATCACACTAGGTAAAGTTTGTTGCTCATCTTCACTTAGAGCAATATTTGATTTTGTCATTTCAAATTCTGCAACAGTTGTTGCCGATATACTACTCACTTTTATTGCGTGCTCAGCTATTTCACCAGTTAAGTGAGAGTGTAACACCTCACTTAAAGCCTGACATGCATCAATAGCAGGGTAAATCATGTAGGGACTATTTTCGGTGATAATAGGAATAATGACTTCTAACTTTTCCAATTGTAAATCAAAATTGATTTTTACATTATCAATCAGTAATGATTCCCACATCAGATCAAGTATCTTTTTATAACTTTTAGCATCTTCTTCATTTTTCTGCTGTTTTGCATAAAAGACAAAATTTGGATACATTCTCTCACACAAACAAAGCATAAATAAACGTTGTTGCCATAATGCTAATTTTTCGATTCTTAACTGAATTGGATTTTTAATCATGATGAAACCTTTTGGAGCGTTGATGTACAGCCTCAATTAAATATTGTACATGTTCTACTGGAATATCTTGATGAATACCGTGTCCTAAATTAAAAATATGACCATTCTCTGTACCATACTCTTTAAGAACAGTATCAACATTAGATTCTATTGTTTGTCTATCAGCATATAAAACCGACGGATCTAAATTACCTTGCACAGCAATTTTACCTTTTTGTCGAATATCACTTAAATTAACGGTCCAATCAACACCAATCGCATCGCAGCCAGTGTTAACAATATTATCTAACCATAATCCACCACCCTTGGTAAACAATGTAACAGGCACATATGAGGTGATATCCGGAGTTTTATTACCTCGTTTTAACTTTGATAAAATTAATTGCATATAGTTGAGAGAAAATATTTGATAACTTTGATGACTTAACACTCCCCCCCAAGTATCAAATATCATTATTGATTGAGCTCCCGCTTCAATTTGTGCGTTTAAATATAAAGCAACACTGGTTGACAATTTTTCAAGTAATAGATGCAGTGCTTTGGGATTACTATAAAGCATCTTTTTTATTTTGGTAAAAGCTTTACTGCTTCCCCCTTCAATCATATAAGTCGCCAACGTCCAAGGACTACCAGAAAAACCGATTAAAGGAACTTTGCCATTAAGCTCTTTTTTTGTCAGGCTTATCGCATCCATTACATAGCTTAGAGACAATTGCGGATCGGGAATAGGTAATTTTTCAATATCAGATAAGTGAGATATAGTTTTAGTAAATTTGGGACCTTCCCCCGCTTCAAAATATAATCCAAGTCCCATTGCATCAGGAATGGTTAATATGTCTGAAAAAATAATTGCTGCATCAAGATCAAACCGACGTAATGGTTGTAAAGTCACTTCACACGCTAATTCTGGTGTTTGGCACATCGTCATAAAATCACCAGCTTTAGCTCGTAACTGTCGATACTCAGGCAGATAACGTCCAGCTTGTCGCATCATCCAAATAGGGGTGTAATCAACAGGTAAACACTGTAATGCGCGTAAATAACGATCATTTTTTAATTGATTCATATTATTTGCTCTGTAAGTGATGATTGTACTTTGTAAAGAAGTTTCAGATTAGCACTACGTTTCAGTAAAAACATCTCGTTTTATTTATTATTTTCTATCTTGTGGCTGAGATAAAGAACGTTGGGCATAACGAATTAAAGTTTCAGAAATATTTTGCATTACACTACTTTCAGGTGCAAACCGATGCCAATAAAGCATTCGTCTTTGGTATAAACCTTCGGTCAAATTTACCAATTCACCATTTTTTAACTCTTGCTCAACTTGTAACATCGGTATCATACAACAAGCAGATCCTTGCTTAGCAAGCTGAACAAAGGCTTCTGATGAACTTGTGATATGACAAATTACACTGCCAGGTGTAAGATTAAAATTTTCTTGTAAAAAAGCTTGATGCATATCATCCAAATGGTCAAAAGCAACCGCAGGTGCTTTTAAAAGCGAAGATCGAGTCACACCATTAGGAAAGTATTTTTTAGCAAACTCAGGAGATGCAACAAAAATATAGTCAAGCGCCCCTAGTAAATCAGATAAACAACCAGGTAATGGATTGGCTTGAATACTGATGGCCGCAACCACCGTGCCTAAACGCAATAGTTCTAAAGTATGCTCTTCATCCCTTACTTGAATATCAAAACGAAGAATATTTTTATCCAACACGGGTTTTAAAGCAGGTAAAAGCCATGTGGCTAAAGAGTCTGCATTAATCGCAATAGATAACGACAAAGGGGTCGTATTTTGCTCATTATCACCTAACCATTGCTGTTCTAATAATTCAACTTGATGAAGCAATCCTAGAAGATGCTCTCCTTGTTTAGTGGCTTTCGGTGGTATAGTTCTAACTAATAATTGTTGACCGAAAAAGCTCTCTAATTGTTTGATACGCTGTGATACGGCTGGTTGTGTAATACACAATTTATCAGCTGCTCGTTCAAATCCCCGTTCTTTTATCACTGCATCTAATGCTTGTAATGCTCTATAATCTGGACGCTTCATAATCTCTTTACTAATGATTTGATCATTGATTGGATATTCAAGCTATTTTAATATCGTAAAAAATTTTTAATAGATCAAAAATTAATATATTTCTTAAAATACTAATGATTTTTGCTTTCCAATTGGGTACTATGCCATATCTTTAATAAATTTTCTTTTAAAATTTTATTTTTTTGAGAAAATTATCCTTCAGATAGGATGATATCATGACACAAGACGAATTAAAAAAAGCTGTAGGCTGGTCAGCCTTAAAATATATCAAACCAAATTCTTATGTTGGAGTGGGAACAGGTTCTACTGCGTCTTATTTTATTGATGCATTAGCTACAATAAAAGATCAGATTAAAGGCACCGTTTCAAGTTCGGAAGCATCGACACAAAAATTAAAAAGCTACGGTATTCCAGTATTAGACTGTAATGATGTTGATAGTTTAGATGTATATGTTGATGGCGCTGACGAGATAAATCAACAATTACAAATGATCAAAGGCGGGGGTGCTGCATTAACACGTGAAAAAATAGTCTCAGCGCTGGCTAAACAGTTTATTTGTATTGTCGATGAATCTAAAGTCGTCAATGTTCTTGGTAAATTTCCACTTCCAGTAGAAGTAATTCCGATGGCCCGTTCTTATGTTGCTCGAGAATTATTTAAACTTGGCGGTAAGCCAATCTATCGACAAGGTGTAGTGACCGATAATGGCAATGTTATTTTAGATGTGCATGATCTTCTTATCACCAATCCTGAGCAATTAGAACATCGGATTAATAATATTGCAGGAGTGGTAACCGTTGGATTATTTGCCAATAAAGGGGCAGATATTGCATTAGTCGGATGTCGCTCAGGTGTAAAAGAGTTAAATAAAGCTATCTAATTTTTAAAAATTTAAAATTTTAAATCATAGTAAATACCAAATCTATTTTGTAGGAAAGAGAGGAAATAATGGTTGTTCAGTCGTTAACAAAAGATGAAAATAAGTTTGTATTACTTGAAGGTATCCACCCTAGTGCGGTTGAAACACTTAAATCAGCAGGTTATAGCAACATTGAATATCATAAAAGTGCATTATCGGAATCGGAACTCAAGGCCGTTTTAAAAGATGCAAGATTTATTGGAATTCGATCACGAACACACTTAACGAAAGATATCATTGATGCCGCCCCTAAACTTGCTGGGATTGGTTGTTTCTGTATTGGTACCAATCAAGTTGAACTTAATGCCGCTACCGTTAAAGGTATTCCTGTTTTTAATGCACCGTTTTCTAATACCCGTTCTGTTGCAGAGCTAGTATTAGCTGAAGCGATTTTATTACTTCGTCGTGTACCAGAAGCCAATGCCAAAGCTCATCAAGGAAAATGGAATAAAATGGCTACAGGCTCCCATGAAGCGAGGGGTAAAAATTTAGGTATCGTTGGCTATGGTCACATTGGCAGTCAATTGAGTGTACTTGCTGAAGCATTAGGTATGAATGTTTACTTTTATGATATTGAAACAAAATTGTCATTAGGCAATGCCAAACAAATTTCAACTATGAAAGAGTTACTTGCCATGAGTGATATCGTCAGCATGCATGTTCCTGAAAATCCAACAACAATTAAAATGATCGGTAAATCAGAAATTGATATGATGAAATCAGGAGCAATCTTAATTAACGCTTCCCGCGGTAGTGTCATTGATATCGATGCCCTAACTCAAGCGTTAGAAGCCAATAAGCTCAGTGGTGCAGCAATTGATGTATTTCCAACTGAACCAGCCAGCAATAATGATCCATTTGAGTCGCCATTATGTAAATTTGATAATGTCATTATTACTCCACATATTGGTGGTTCAACCAGCGAAGCCCAAGAAAACATTGGTATTGAGGTGGCAACAAAACTGGCTAAATACTCAGACACAGGAGCAACACTTTCCGCAGTTAATTTCCCTAAAGCTGCTCTACCAATTCCAGCAAAAGGGTCAAGTCGTTTTATTAATATTCACCATAATCAACCTGGGGTATTAACGGCAATTAATACTTTATTTGCAGAACAAGGCCTCAACATATCTGCGCAATATCTGCAAACGGACCCTAAGATTGGTTATGTTGTTATTGATATAGATAGAGTAGAACAAAGCAAAGCTGAAGAGTTATTAGTTAAATTAAAAAATGTAGAAGGCACAATTCGAGCGAGATTATTATTTTAATAATGCGTTCGAGCAGTAATTTTTTTAAGGATAATAAATAAAATTATCGTTTGAGCAATTTTAAATAAAATCGGAAATTACTCAAGATCATTAAAAACTCAAAGCTTGTTATTATGTTAATTTTAATAAGCTTTGATATTTGCTATTGAGTTTAATACCCACTTTCTAAGATTTTAAATTTAGGTTTTCTTACTTATCTAACGGCTTTACTTTAATAACGTTAATAGCCTTTTGAATTAATGCATTATAGTATTTATCATCTAAATTATCGTCGGTAATGATGGTATCGACAGCACTTAAATTACACACGACATTCGGGCTGCGTCGTCCAAATTTTGAAGAATCCGCTAATAAAATTAGTTTAGCAGCAGCCTTACTCATTGCGACACTACCATGATAGCTTTCATTAAATGTAGTTACACCACCAACTAAATCTACGCCATCGGCACCCATAAAAAGTTTATCAAACGTATAGGATTCAAAAGCGGCGATGGCTGAAGCATTATTGCTATGAAATGAGGCTGATTTACGGCGAAATGTTCCCCCTGTTAAGATAATAGTTTGATCATTATCATTAGCTACCAGTTCATTTACCATATGTAAACTATTGGTCATAATAGTCAGATTATTGAATCTAGCAAGCATAGGGATCATCTGGGCAACCGTGCTACCTGCATCAAAGATAATTGAATCCCCCTCATAGATCAATTTAGCAGCTTCTTGAGCAATCGCTTTTTTAGCTACAGTATTAATGTAAGTTTTATGATCGATGGCTCTATCACCAATTTCACGATTTAGCATAGCGCCACCATAAGTACGCAAAACTAAACCACTTTCATAAAGCTGTGTAAGATCTTTACGAATCGTTGTACCAGTTGTTTTAAAGTGTCGAACTAATTCATCAACACTAACTTGTCCGTGATTTTGCAAGTATTCTAAAATAGCTGTCTGTCTTTGCCTTACCTTCATGCTTGGATCCCATCATTATTAGTGTATAAAAAATTAGTGTATAAAAATTTTTATTTTATATAATTATTATACTTTATAATGAAAGAAAATACTTTTCAAAATAAAAGTTAATTTTCACTTATTGGCAGTCAAAGCAACTATTAATGCACTTTGTGAAGACGGCTCACTGGGAAATACCTTTTCAGGTATGATATCTAAAACTGACAGTCCATGTAATTGTGAGACGGGTTTGGGTTTAGCAAATACCGTGATCCCTTTCATAATAACAGAATCAATGACTATCTGGTTTTCATCCAATGAAAGCGCAATTAATACTCTCGGTTTAAAATGTTTATTTTTACTACGGCCAACACCCAAGTACCTACTTCTTTTCATAGATGAAAAAGCATGATTAAAACGGCGTATTTGCAACCAACTCAAAATAATTTGGGTACACCATGCAAACAATGCCATGACAATTAGCGTATTGGTCATAATTATGATTTGTCCATTTGATATAAACTAAATAATGAAGTGCGATAAGTTTTACATTAACTTACGCACTTTATTCTAATTAAAACATTACTTGACCACCAGTTATATTAATTGATTGTCCTGTGCAATAAGAAGCTTTGTCACTTGCATAAAATAATAGGACATTAAGCACATCTTGATAATCACAACCACGTTTTAGTGGTACTTTATCAATATAAACTTGCTCAACTTGGTCTTCCTCAATACCTAACTTTTTAGCATATTGAGGTATTAATGATTGGAACATGGGTGATTTTAATAAATTACCTAACATTAATGAGTTAACAGTAATACCATAATCAGCAAGATCAAGAGCTAATGATTGAGTTAAACCAACGCCACCAAATTTAGCCGCACTATATCCAGAGTTATGTTTACTGCCCACTTTACCCGATTTTGAATTAATTTGAATAATTCGACCAGAGATTTTATGATTTACCATTAATTTAGCAAATTCACGTGCACATAAGAAATAACCTGTAAGGTTAACATTCACTGATAGTTGAAAGTCGCTTAATATAAAATTAGTAACCGGTGCAGCTTTAGCAATGCCAGCGCTGTACACCATTAAATCCGTACGTTTAAAAGCATCATCAACATCACTCGCCAGCTGGATAACACTCTTTTCGTTCGTTGCATCAACACCAAAACCTTTTGCAGCACCCATACCATGTTTTTGATTTATCTCGTTTGCAACTTTATTGGCGTTAGCGATATTTAAATCGGCAACAGCAACCTTGTATCCAGCATCAGCAATCCCCTTACATAAGAATTCACCTAAAGTTTGACCACCACCTACAATAACTGCTACTTGTTTCATTTTTATATTCCTTAATTAGTTAAAATTCTAATTTCATCACCGACAAAAAGTTTTGCAGGGATGTCACCTTTTACATGCACCGTTCCAGGTAATTCAGCTTGATTATTACCATCAAACCTTATTGTGATATGTCCTAACTGTTGAAAATTAACATTTGCTACATCACCTACCGCTGTAATGTTATAAATACGACTGCCTAAATAAATTACTTGCCCGACTTGCAAATTCTGCTTTAAAACATCATGGCTATGAATAAAACAGTAATCTGCTAAATCTGCTGGTGCGCCAGTTTTAAATAGAATTAGCATGCCATCGGCTAATGCTTCTAATGCAAATTCACCGATTTGATTAATATTTGAATGATAGATAACTTTGGACATTTTTAACCTTCTCATATTTTGACTAAACACTCATTTCCATTACTATCGTCAGCTTAAAATGGGATGTACAATTCCATTTTTTAGTTCGTTTATTGATAAATAAATAATGATACGGCCCAAGCGATTAATACAGTTGGTGCACCAGTTAAAAATCGACTGACTAAAACAGAAGGAACGCCAACTCTAACTGTATCTTGCTTAGCTTCAGCCAATGACAACCCAACAGGGATAAAGTCACATGCGGCCTGAGCATTTATGGCAAATAACGCAGGTAAAGCTAAATGTGGTGGAATATGACCAAGTCCTATTTGCACCCCAACTAAAGTACCAATAACTTGTGCAATTACCGCGCCAGGACCTAAGAATGGTGAAAGCAAAGGAAAAGAACAGATTAACGATAATATAACCAGACCAAGTGGATTATTAGCTAATGGTACAAGACCATGTGCAATAAAGTCACCTAAACCGGATGCGATGATTATTCCTATTAATGCCGATACAAACGCCATAAAAGGAAGGATGGTTTTAAGTACTGTATCAATCGTATCACGACCAGCTTGGAAGAAAACTGCAACACCGGATCCCATTCCAATACCAATTTTTGCCAATAAACCATCACTTTGTTCAGTAATTTTTTTACTGCTATCATAATCTTTAAAATTAGAGGTGGTGCCGCTCGCTTGGTATTCCGTGTTGTCACCAACTTCATCTTCTTTTTCAATTAATGTGATATTGTGTGGTTTTACAGCTGACACATAAATGTCTTCAACAATATATTGCGCAAGAGGCCCTGATTTGCCCGTTGCATGAATATTAATGGTTGGTATGCGATTTTTTGGATAAATACCGCACCGTAATGTACCACCGCAATCAATTATAGCCACGCCAATGTCTTCTTTTGGTGGTTCCCCTTCTTTAAAACCATCAATCGCTTGCCAACCCGTTAATTGGGTGAGAGTGTCAACAATTGTAGGTCGCGTACCGGCAGCAATATAGACAATTTTTTTTCCAGCAATGACAGGCAATTCTAAAGGTCCGCCCCAACCAGATTCACCTTTTTCTATACGAATAAATTCAGCCATTTTGTGTTCCTTATCATTGTTATAAATGCACTTTTCTATCTAATTTAATACCCATTTTTCGTTCGAAAATGGCTGTACAAAAGTCTGTGATCCAACCTCTAAAAAAGTTTGTACCTAAACCGATGAGGAAATAGCTAACCGCTAAAGGACCTAATGGTAAATTTAAAGTGGTTAAGCCTGCTGCTACCCCTAAATAAACAAAAAGTTCACCAGGATTAACATGAGGAAATAAACCATTCATTGAATGGCAGCTATAAGATGAAGCAGCGTAATAACTTGGTTTGTAAAACTCAGGCATAAAGCGTCCTAGACTTAGTGTCATTGGATTACAAAATACAAAAGTACCAATTAGCGGTAAAATCAAATAACGAGAAACAGGATTACCCGCACAAGCTTGAGCTAGACGTTCAATACGTTCTTGTCCAATAAATTTAATCAGTGCGTTCATCACTACAAGCAATGAAATTAATAATGGTAAAATCGATGTTACCATCCCCACAAAAACTTTTCCTCCTTCCTGAAATAAACCAATAAACCATTCAGCACCAAATGAAATAGCATCAATCATATTGTCTCCTATTGAGTTGAATTTCGATTAAATACTATCAACATCAAAAACAAATAACTTTTAACTAGATCACACTTTGAAATATTTTCTTTTATTTTGAAAGAAATAAATTAGAAAATAATTAAAAAAAAAGGTGTTTATGAAACGATTGTCATCCATAGATTGCTAAAATAGCAGTGATAGACAACAATAGCTCATTTTGATTGGACTTTAATTGATAGTTAGCGTAATTTGTAAATACTTACTTGTTTTGTTTTTCAACTTAAGGAGAATATCATGGCTAAAAGTATTACCTCATCTAAATCTAAAAAAGTTGCTAGTGTAAAGAAAATACAGCAATCAGCAATTTTGTTTCCTACTGATTTAGGTCAAAAGGCATCAAAAGATATTTCCGGCGCAATGAACTCTGTATTAGCAGATGTGTTTGCCTTATATTTAAAAACTAAAAACTTTCATTGGCATGTAAGTGGTCCTCATTTTCGTGATTACCATTTAATGTTAGATGATCACGGAGATGAATTATTTGCAATGACTGATCCAATTGCGGAACGTGTGCGCAAATTAGGTGGCACAACATTACGTTCTATTGGTCATATATCAAAATTACAAAGTATTTCTGATAATGATGCAGATTTTGTTGAACCTTCAGATATGATTGCTGAACTTTGCCAAGATAATATTAAACTTACCACTCGTATGCGTGTTGCACATGATATTTGTGATAAATATAACGATTCAGCAACAGCAAGTTTGATTGAAGAGTGGATAGATCAAACAGAAAAACGTGCTTGGTTTTTATTTGAAACCAGTCGTAAATTGGATTCTTCGGGTCACTAAAAATTTAGTAATGCTGAATCATTATCCCTAATAAGAGACACATTATTGTGTCTCTTTATCATTTCATTAAGGGGGAATTACAAATGAGTAAAAAAATTGCTGTTCTTGTTGGGAGTTTACGTAAAGAGTCCTATAATTTAAAAGTAGCCAAAGTGTTTCAACAGATTGCACCACCATCACTCTCACTCAATATTGTTGAAATAGGTGATTTACCTTTTTACAACGAAGATATTGATGCTGATACGCCACCACAATCTTATAATCGTTTTCGTCAAGAAATTACTCATTGCGATGGTGTGATTTTTGTTACACCAGAATACAATCGAGGATTACCTGCTGTCATAAAAAATGCACTGGATGTTGGTTCACGTCCTTATGGTAAAAGTGTTTGGTCAAAAAAACCAGCCGCTGTGGTTTCGGTATCACAAGGTGCCATTGGTGGCTTTGGTGCCAATCATCAGTTACGACAATCTTTAGTTTTTCTTGATATGCCTACATTACAACAACCGGAAGCTTACATCGGTAATATTGGTACAGCTTTTAGTGAAAATGACAATATTAATGAAAAAACCAAGTCTTTTCTTTCATTAATTATTGAAAGTTATGCTAAATGGGTTGAACAGCTAAGTTAATAATGATTCATTTTAATATCCACAACCAATATAATTGACTGTGGATATTATTAAATTTATTTGAAACACATGCTAAACTTCCATCCTTCTAATGAACAAGAGTTATTAAATCGAGCAAAAATGGCTGCTGGTTATAGCTTTGCTGAGATAGCTCAGTATGTCAATATTCCTATCCCTGCTAATCTTAATAAGCAAAAAGGATGGGTAGGCAATCTGATTGAAACTTACCTTGGTGCGAATGCTGGCAGTAAAGCAGAAAGAGACTTTTCTAAATTAGGTATTGAGCTAAAAACAATTCCAGTCAATAAAGACGGTAAACCATTAGAAACCACCTTTGTCAGCGTTATTCCCTTAATGGCAAATCACGGTGTGATTTGGGAAACCAGCCATGTTAAATACAAACTTAGCAAAGTGCTTTGGATCCCTATTGAAGGGGAAAGAAGTATACCTCTTGCAGAAAGAAAAGTTGGAGAACCAATACTGTGGACACCAACTTTTGAACAAGAGCAACAGCTTAAACAAGATTGGCAAGAATTGATGGATATGATAGCACTTGGTCAAGTTGAAAAAATTACCGCACGTTATGGCACCTATTTGCAGATTAGACCTAAAGCAGCCAATGGAAAAGCTTTAACTCAAGCCATTGGTAAAAATGGCGAGATCATTTTAACTCGCCCAAGAGGATTCTATCTTAAAAAGTCATTCACTTCACAAATCCTACAGAATTCCATTGATCATTTTAGTTAAAAAGAATTGATCATTTAATTTCTATCACCCTTATTTTTTTAGCCTTACAAAACTTTTTTTTCGTTAAGAAAAAATCATTTCTTTTATTTTGAAAGATAAAAATACCACTTTAAAAATATTTGTTAAAGGTGATGCTGAAAAAGTTAACAGTTTGATTGCGGTATTAAATGCAAATTATATTGATGTATTAGTCTTTAGTGATGAAATGGCAAATCAATTAGTTAATTGATCTCATAAAAAAGCTGACACTTGCGTAAATTAAAACGTCATTTCAATTTTTATAAATTATTTCTTAAATTTGTGACTCTATTAACAGATTCTTAGACTATTAACCTAGATAATCATTTTTATACTTCTTCTTTTTTATTCTTCATTAAGGAAAAAACATGTATCGTTTAATTATAAAAAATGGATTATCGATTAGTTTACTCACGCTTACCGCTAGTTTCGCTGTTATAGCTTCACCACCATTTGTTCCAGTTACTTTGGACAAACTTAATATTCCTAATAAACAATGTAATGTCAGAGATTATGGCGCTGAAGCAACAGGTATTTGGTATGATACAAAAGCATTTCAAACCGCTATTAATGATTGTGCGCAAAATGGCGGTGGTAAAGTTATTGTTCCTGCGGGTTATTACCTATCTGAACCTCTATTTTTAAAAAGTAATATTGAATTTCATTTAGAAAAAGGGGCGGTAGTACAAGCTTCAGCAGAGGAAAGTGCATATCATCCTTCAGAAGAACAAAAAAAATGGTCATCATCAGCTGAATCATTACCACTAACAAAACAATGGATTGGGTTTATTAATATTGCAGAAGAGAAAAATATTGCTATCACCGGTGAAGGAATTATTGATGGGCAAGGTTCAACGCTTTTAGAAAAATACCGCGCCGAGACTCGTCAAGCCGGAAAAAAGGGACCAACCAATCGCCCACGTCTACTTTTATTTAAAAACGCTAACAATATTTTAGTTGAAGGCGTCACAATACAAAATTCGCCAAGTTTTCATATTGTTTTTAAAAATGTGGAAGATATTACAATTAATAAAACAACAATATCCGCTCCAGCTTGGTGGCAAAACACCGATGCCATTGATCCAATGGATAGTAGAAGAGTCAGTATTACAAAAAACACAATAAGTGTGGGTGATGACCATGTTGCAATTAAATCAACAGTAAACAACCTTAGCCATGATTTTTATATTGCAGATAATAACTTTATGCTCGGTCGTGGATTATCTATTGGTTCAGAAACATATGGCGGTGTGAGCAATTTACTGGCAGAAAATAATACCTTTACCGATGCGATGTATGGTATTCGAATCAAATCGCCAAGAGGCAAAGGTGGTGAAGTTAAAGATATTGAGTATAACAATACAACAATGGTCAATGTAAAAACGCCAATTGTTTTGTCAGCTTATTATAAAGGCGGCCCAACAACAAAAGATGCAAAAATTAAAGCGTTGCAAGAAGGTGAATTTGCTGGTGGATTTATGTTAGGCGATCAGATTTATCCTGCGGATACTGAACAACCAAAAGAGCATAAACAAACCCCATACTTCAATAACATTAGCTTCAATAAGCTTACTGTAAAAGGTAAAAGTAATTACGCTGGTTTTATTATTGGAACACCAGAAAAGCCATTCAATAATATTAGATTTTCAAACATCAATATTGAAGCGGAAAATGGTTTTAAAATTCGTAACGCATCAGTTGAGTTTAGTCACACTAAAATTAATGTAGAAAAAGGATCAGATATTATTAAAGAAAAAGGAAGTCATATTACTCATAAATAGTAATTTGGTGGCTCAGATTTGAGCTAATAAAAAATTCACAAACTAGAGCGTTACCAATTGAAACTGTCAAACCGACAAACAAAACAGGTAACGCTTATATTTCTGACTCAAAATTAACGCAATAAATAATCTTATTAAATTTACTTGAAGAACTACAGAACATTTCATTGATCTTCGCTAAAAAGTGCATTATCTATCATTAATTTCCGTGAAATCAATACCGACTAAGCGCAAGCAAGATATCTCGCTTTTGTTCATTATGCTGTTTTTTAATTTTTCTTTTTACCACAACGTGATCTCTCATTAATCGTTTTGACTTTAAAATCTCGCCTCTAAAATGATTTTTATCCGTTCAATGTAAATTAAGTAATTCAATATAGAACTCAAAACTTAATTAAATGGTATAGACTCCTCAATTATTTTTACAAATAAACGTCAATCAACCCAGAAAATCATCAACTAAAAAGTTTAATTAATGTTCCATAATCAAGATCAATAATTTGCTACCAATTGATTATTCGCATATTGTTATTTGATGATTTGTGATCCAAAACACAATATAAAACATCGGTTTAATTATAATAATCTTAAGTTATGTTATTGAGTTTGGAGCTAAAAAATGGACCTTTTTCTAAATATATTTGGTCAGCCAGCTATTATTATTGCATTAGTTGCGTTCATAGGTTTGGTACTACAGAGAGCAAAACTTTCTAAAATTATTACTGGCACCCTACTTTCATTTATTGGGTTTGTGTTAATTAAAACGGGTGGAAAAATCTTAGGTGGCGTGTTAATTATGTTCAGTAACATGTTTACTCATGCATTTGGAATGCATGGGGTCGTACCAAGTAATGAAGCCATTACCGCATTGACGATGGAATCACTTGGTACTAGTGCCGCCTTTATCCTCTTTTTTGCGATGATAATTAATCTACTATTAGCAAGATTTACCCGCTTTAAATCGATTTATTTATCATTGCATTTAGTGCTATTCATGGCATTTTCATTTACCGCAGTTTTACAAGGTATGGGCTATAATGGCTATATTATTGTTGCAACTGGCGCAATGATTATTGGCCTTTATATGGCGATATTTCCAACTTTACTCTCTAAATTTAGCCGTACAATAATAGGGAATAATGATTATTGTATTGCCCATGCTGGTACCGTTTCATACTTATTAGGTTCCTATTTAGGTAAATGGCTAGGAAATAAAAAAAATGATATCGAAAAGATTAAAATAAATGATCGTTTTAGCTTTTTGAGGCAATCAGATGTTGCGACTTTTATTACCATGTTTGTTTTACTAGGCTTATCCGGTGCTTTTTCATCCGCTGAGTATTTGAAAGAGATACTTAAAAACAATACGTTTATTATTTTTGCGTTGGAACAATCAGCTATTTTTGCCGGAGGACTCTATATTGCCAAAAAAGGGGTCGCTATTTTTACTGAAGAAATCATCCCAGCTTTTAAAGGATTTGCCCAAGTTGTCGCACCTGGTTGTGTACCGGCGGTCGATCCAATGGTGTTATTTGATAAAGCACCAAATTGTGTATTAGTTGGTTTTATTGTGAGTTTCTTTACTGAAATAGCTTGTGTGGTTGTTTTCCCCTTTATTGGTTTACCTATTATCATTCCCGGAATTATGGCAAGCTTCATCACTGGTGGAACAGCAGCAATATTTGGTAACTCAACAGGTGGAGCAAGAGGAGCGGTTATTGCCTCTTTCGTTAATGGTTTACTTTTATGTGTGTTGCCAGCCCTCGCATTACCTCTCTTTAAATTTTTAGGTGTTGAAGGTGTAACCTTTGCTGATCCTGATTTCACATCCTTATCGTTAATCACTGAATTTATTGTTAAGCTATTTAGTTAATCAAAAAGTCCGTTGCTATAACGGACTTTTTCTCGATAAATTTAAATTAAATCAAACATTAATATTTTTGAATTTCTTTGATAATTATAGAGTTGTTTCTTTTTAATTGGTAGATCATCCACTTCAGCTGGATTAAAACCTTTTTCACGAAACCAATGAATGCTTCGAGTGGTAAGCACAAAGATTTTTTCTAATCCTAAATTATTAGCACTTTCTGAAATTTTTTCTAATAATAAATCACCGCGTGATGAGTTTCTATATTGCGGATGAATCGCCAAACAAGCCATTTCACCCATTTTTTCTTCTGGATAAGGGTAAAGCGCAGCACAACCAATTGTCATATTATCACGTTCAATAATAGTGAATTTGTCAATTTCCATCTCTAATTGTTCTCGTGAACGTTTAACTAAGATACCCTGCTCTTCAAGTGGTCGAATCAGCTCCAATATTCCACCTATATCATTGATTGTTGCCAAGCGAACTTGCTCTGAATGTTCCATTGCAACTTGTGTACCAATACCATCGCGAGAAAACAGTTCTTGCAAAATAGAGCCATCTACTAAATAGCTAACTAAATGGCTACGGCGGACGCCATTACGACATGCTTTGGATGCCGCACGCAAAAAACGAGCCTCACTAGATAGGTGTTTACCACATTCTTCTTTGCGATTAACATAATTATCAGCATCCACTGGGAACAGATCAGTTATTACATGATTTTGTTCATCAAGTACACCTTGTTCTGCACAAAAACTGATGAGTTTATCGGCTTTTAAGCGAATAGCAACTTCAGCAGCAATATCTTCAGATGCTAAATTAAAACTTTCGCCAGTTACCGAGACACCTACAGGACCGAGCAAGACAATAGAACCTCGCTCTAATTGTTCAGCAATAGCTTCGTTGTTTATGCGGCGAATTTTGCCTGTATGACAATAATCGACACCTTCATCAACCCCTAATGGCTGAGCAATGACAAAATTACCGCTAACTACACTAATATGAGCACCTTGTAACGGGGTATTATTTAAACTCATAGATAAACTTGCGGTTATGTTGAGCTGTAACAGACCAGTAACTTGCTTGATGATATCTAATGTAGTTGCATCAGTAATACGTGTATTTTTATGGTATTTAGGTGCAATGTGATGGTTTTTTAACGACGCATCAATTTGGTTACGTGCACCATTAACAATAACGAGTTTAATACCGAGACTGTAAAGCAATCCAATATCACTGATGATACTTGAATAATTATCACTGTTTAGGACAGCGCCAGTAAGTAAAATCACAAATGTTTTACCCTGATGCGCATTAATATAAGGTACTGAATGTCTTAAACCTTCAACTAACTCAGTTGTACGCTCTTTCATTTACACAACCTTTTAAATTGAATATTTATTCATTATTTGTGTATTTTTATTTATTTTTATTTTGATCGCAAGCAGTTTTTGAAAATAATTGAGAAAAGAAATTTTATTCATGTAACAGTAAAAATTTCAATTATTAAATTGAAATAATTGATTTTATGAATGTGATTTGTTTAATCTATAAAAAAGAGCCTGCAAGTAACCGCAAACTCTTAAGATTAAAATATTTTGTTAAATGAATTATTGAACTTTATCTACTCTTTTAGGAAAGTTAAATATTTTTTGGTAACGCATCAAGACAACAATTGCTAATAATGTTCCTAAACCAGCAATAATTGCATCACTAAGCATAACATAACGCAAACCAAAATTTGTTGATATCCAACCAATAAAAAATGGTATTACGGTAGTTGCAATACTTGACGATGTGAAGAAAATACCCAATACTTTTCCTTTACCCGATGGAAAAAATTCGGCCATTGTTGTTAATGCTAACTGCAATACGCCACCTGCTGCTGTAAATCCAAGCACAAAACCTCCGATAATACACATTATTGGTGTTGGATGACTATAAAGAATAATTAACATTAACATTGAAAATAAGGGATATATAACAACAATATAAATAGGTCTTACCAAACTTTTTACTAAAATTGAAGTTAAAAATACACTGGCTAATGTGCCAATACCGTATGATGAAAATGCCTGAATCGCGCCAGATGAGTCCATACCAGCAACTGTTTGTGAAAAATCTTTTAAACAAGATGAGACTAAATAAAATGTCGCTGTAGAGGTAAAACCAATCACAATAAAGCATATACCTTCAATAAAAAAATTAGCTTCTTGTTTCAATGTTGGTGTCTCGTTTTCCAAAGTTTGTAGATCTTTCTCTTTTTCCTTTGCAGTAACTTTATAATTCGGAAATGGCATTTTTAATACAATTAACGCATTTAATCCTAAAATAATACAACATAATATAAATGACCAACCAAAATAACCATGGTTAGCCATAATAATACCCACAATAATTGGCAGTACAGATTGACCGGCGGCAATGGCTGCTTTAATTAAAATTGACGCTGACCCTGGTGATTTTGGAAATGCTTCCATTAAAGCTGGATAAGTACCAGCATCTAATGTTGAGTTAGCTATACCGCCTAAGACGGCAAACATAAATGCAATTTGCACATTCGGGCTTACTAAAATACCGAGTAAAAATCCAATATAAAATAGGGCTCCTAAAACTATAAACGGTTTACGTCCAAATGTATCTGAAAGAGTTCCCATAATAAATAAAACTAATAATCGACCGACACCTAACCCCATCATGACATTATAAACACTTTGTTTAGCTTCACCTACTAATCCAAGTTGTTCCGGTGTTAATGAATCTTTTGTAATACTAAATAAATAGGCAAGCTCTGGATTAAATTGTGCGGCTAAATAATCAATATTAAGCCCAAGAATTATCGCTCCCATTCCGTGCACAAAATAGTTCATATATAAACAAACTGAGGTGCCTAAATATTTATTTAACATTTATTATTTCCTTTAAACTTTCATTTTTTATTTCGAATAATTATTTGTTTTTTAAAAACTTTATTAAAATTTTGTCCTATATTTTTTTCATATCAATCACTTGTTTAAATCGATAAAAGACAATAGAACCAAGTATTACACTAGACAACGCGATAAAAAAGTCGATCAAAATAGCATAACTTACATTATAGATAGCTAATTTAGGAACAATGAGCGGTATAACAATAAAGGATAACCCACTAAACGTATACATACACCCTACAGCTATACCTTTGCGTGTTGGAAACAATTGCTGCATAACAACTAGAGTTAATTGAAGTACACCTCCTGCTGCTGTAAATCCCATACCAATTGCGGCGATAACACACATCATAGGTGAAATATTAAAGTAAAATAGGATTAATACTATTGCAGAGAGTAAAGGTAATATAATGATACAATATATTGGTTTTAATAAATGTTTAACGATAAATGCCGTTACAAAGACCGAGATAATTGATGCGGTACTATAATAGCTAATCAATTGTTTAGCTTCGATATCGCTCATATTAACCCCATTAATGGCAATTGTAGGTAACCACTGTAAAATTATGACAAACGTTGCTGTTGTAGTGAATCCCATAATGATCAACAAAACGCCTTCAACTTCGAACTTAGGTTTAGCTTTGAAATAATTTTCAGTACCACCGTTACCTTTTATTGCAGTTTCTTTGTTAGGAAAATTTTGAGGAAATAAAATTAAACTATTAATAACTAAATAAGCAGTAAAGCCAAGAAACGCCCAACCATACCAGATTTTGTTTGTATCAAAAAAAGTGACAATGAATGGAAGAATTAGTGTTCCAATAGAAATAAATGCTTTAATAAGGACACTTGCAGAACCCGCTGAACGTGGAAAACACTCTGTCAGAGCAGGCATTGAACCTGTATCTAAAAAAGAATTGCCAGCCCCTACTGCAATTGCAAGACAAAAAGCGATATGAATATTGGTACAGAAAGTCATGCCAATAAAGAAAATCGCATAGCAGGCCATACCCAGATAGATAAAAAGTTTTCTTCCAAATTTATCTGATAAAATTCCACCTGCAAACATTAGAAAAATCTTACCAATCCCTATACCAGAAGCAACATAGCCAAGACCAATCATATCTGTGTTAAGCTGCTTTGAAAGATCTAGAGAAAATTGCATAATCACAATCAATGCGATACTTTGAATAATATAATTTGCATAAATAGATCCGACTATTCCATAAGAATTTATTTTTCGATTATCCATTTGCTATACTCCATATGTAGAATTAAATTTTTAACCTTATAATTGTATTCAATATACAAGCATCAGCATTAATCTGAAAGCAATAACGACAAATTTATTGTTAAACTTTACATTTTTCACATTTATCTATAGATTTGAATTTATCTATAAATAAAAGCAGCATAATATTGAATAAAAATCAAACTTACCAATAGGTTTTTTTTATAAATTATTAAATAATTATTTTTATTTATTATCAATAAAAATACCACTTTATTAAGTGGTATTTAGTAAAAGAGTATTCAGTTAGTTTTGCAACATGTGAAGTATATTAGTGAGTATTAGAGCTTCATCCTGTTCAACATTAACAACATGATGTGCTGCATCATGATATAGCGGTAATCGCTCAGCCAACACTTTTTCCATTTCATCAACAATAGACAGACCTGTCAATGAAGGTCGCTGAGCAATATTAGGATCTTTCATTAAACGTGCAGCTAATGTTTCAGCAGTGGCCGATAAAAAAATGACAGTCCCATTTTGTTTCATAAAATGGCGATTATGATCAGCGAGTACCATTCCGCCACCGGTAGCAATGACTCGATTAGGCTTCGTTGTATCAATTAAAATCTGGCTTTCTCTGGCTCTAAAGCCTTCCCAACCTTCTTTTTCAACAATTTCAGCTACTGTTTTTTTTGTAGTTTCAAGTAAATAACAATCTGTATCAATGAAAGAAAACGATAGCTTATTTGCAAGCATTTTTCCCATTGTTGTTTTGCCAGCTGCTCTGGCACCTACTAAAAAAATAGTATTATTCATATTGAGTCATGTCCTTTCAAATTTACAGCTTATAGAATATACCGTCTATGCTAGTGATTCACTCTAAATTTTGCAATATTTTTTTTACATATTATAATAAATTTAAAAAGACATTGATTTTTATAAAATAATTTAATATATTTCAATCCATATTCGTAAACAATAGTTTACACATTATTAAAGATATCTCTAAATATAAATATTGGTTGCATTATATTTTATTAACACAATTTTTCTAACCCCCGAAAATATAACTCTGTAGCAATAGATTGATGTAATCGCCATTGAATGATATCAAGTTTTGGATTCACTTTCTTGAACTCTTCATAGGTCAAAAAATAGCGAATAGTACTACTACCAACCCGATCATTAATACTATTAATGATAATATTGACTTTATCAGTTCGGAGTTTTTTTAATTCTTGCATTGCTGTAACAACATATTGGGGAACAGGGCTAGTGCCTTTTTCCCAATTATGCCATGTACTAACATCAGTTTTACCAATATATTCACTTGCCTCTGAAACTTTTAGCATAAGGAAGCGACGATACGCTTGCAATTCTAGGTTAGTCATAAATACTCCTCCTTAACATATTTTTACATATACTGTAACTCTACATATGGTACCAATATCATCCATTGAAATAACGTGTTTAAAATAAAATTTAAACATATAGATATCAGCAATACATCTAATTTAAATTAATTAGATAAGTCAATACTTTTACTTATTAATCATTTTCCTGCTAGAGCATCAATTACAGCTTGTTTTGCCCGTTCAGAAAGATCTTTGCCTGTCCAAATTTTAAATTGAGCATTTGCTTGCCCGATAAACATCTCTCGACCTGAAATTGATTCCCAACCAGCTTTTTCAGCTTCTTGTCTGAATCGAGTATTATAGGGCGTATATACGATATCATACGCAATACCTTTACCTTTAAACCATGCTTGTTCATAAGGTGTTTGCTCTTCAAATTTACCTGTCATACCCAATGGAGTCGAATTAATAATTATTTGTGCTTCTACTTTACTTCTATCTTGCCATGTAACGGTTTTAAGATTGAACTCATTTGCTAACGATTGTGGTAAATCATCAACAATATCAGTGACAGTAATATCTGTATAACCGAGATCTTGTAATCCAACTACTGCTGCTCGTGCGGCCCCCCCCGCCCCAAGTAATAAAACTCTTTTGTATTCGGCTGGCAAATTCTTTTCTCTAAGTGGTTCCATAAAACCAACAATATCCGTATTATCACCACAAAGCTTATCGCCATCCCAATAAACTAAATTAGCTGCCCCCGCTTTTTTTACATGCTCTGTGACTTCATCTAAATAAGGAATAATTGTCTGTTTGTGTGGGATAGTGACACATAATCCACGTATATTTAATAATCTTACAGATTTAAATAACGTTGGAATTTCTTCTGGAGGAGTAGGAAATGGAACTAAAACAGCAGCAATACCATAATCTTGAAATGAGGTAGTATGAATAAGTGGACTCATACTGTGACCTAAAGGATAACCGATAATACCGTATATACTATATGGCTTAAACTGACTCATATAATCTCCTTGAAAGTTGAAAAATCAAAAGGCATAAATAAAATCTTAATCCTAATTATTAAAACACATTTATTATAAAATTGAATCATTTTTTCTAAAATTACAGAAGAAGTTAAGATTCTGTTTTATAATAATTTGTTTAATTTATAAAAAATAATTCCTACTCTATCAAAAGAATATTTTGAACAGAATTTAACTTTTTAATTTTTCACTGTTTCAAGGTAATATTTTGACATCTCAAATAGCAAGATAATTTTAGCGGCCAAAAATAGCATCATCACTATGCTCAATTAGGAAATGATAAAACTTTTGTGGTGCAGGCAATAAAGGTCTATTTTTCATTGTTGCAATGAAAATATCTCTTTTTTGATAACATTTATTCATGGGAACAAGAGTAACATTAAATTCTTCAGGAATAAGTACTCTTGGCATAATGCCTATACCATAATTTATGGAAGCCAAACCCATCATGGCACTTTCTGTTTCAACATGACAAGCAATATTGGGTTGCAAACCCGTTTTAGTTAACATATCATCTATCACAGTTTTTATACCGTTTTTTTCATTAAAAAGAATTAGAGGTTCATGAATCAATTCTTTTAAATCAAGTTTTTTACGTTTAGATAAAGGATGATCATTAGAAATAATAAAAACAAGTTCTTGCTTAGTTAACTTTCGAAAGTGAACATCGGGTTCATTTTGTAAATGAGAGCAAATTCCAATCTCATACTTTTTTTCTCTAAGTCCTTCAATAATATTTTGTGATGTCCCTTCATAAAAAGAAAACGTAATGTCGTTATTTTCAGGTTCAGCTAAAAAAGCTTTAATGATTTTAGGAATATAATTTGAGCTAATGGAGTAGATAAAAGCCAACCCAATATGTCCATGGGAAACATTGAGCAATTCTTTAACAAATTGTTCACCTTCCGATAGCGCATTTAATGCTTGCTCAACATAGGTTAAATATTGTTTACCTTCTTTAGTTAACTCTACATTTCGGCCTCGTTTTTGAAACAATTTAATTCCAATTTCCTTTTCAAGTTCTGAAATCGAATGGCTTAAACTTGGTTGACTAATCGAAAAATAGTCCGAAGTAGATGTGTAATGTTGAGTTTTTGCAAGCAATTGGAAATATTTTAATTGTTTCAAATTCATATAGTCAAACATTCTTTAATGATTTATACCCAAGACAGTATAGGATAAATATTTATTAACACAATATTTGTATTTGGGTTTTATTTGAATGACATTTACTTAAACTTATTTTAAGCTTACATAAGATAATGCTTGAGAATTTGTGTATAACAGCGTATACTTCGCTACCTCATTATTGTGGGTGTAGTGTGAGAGGTTAGACTGCTTCTCAGATAGAACTGCAGCAAACTAAAAGCCTGACGAGGTTAATTCCATTAACATATTACGCCCAAGGCTTAAGCATAGAAATTTCGGAGAATTATTGACATGTCACGAGTATGCCAAGTAACAGGAAAAGGTCCTTTAGTGGGAAATAATCGTTCTCATGCGATGAATGCTACTAAACGTCGTTTTCTACCAAATCTTCAAACTCACCGTTTCTGGGTTGAGAGTGAAAAACGTTTTGTAAAATTGCGTATATCTGCTAAAGGTATGCGAACTATCGATAAAAAGGGTATTGATGCAGTTTTAGCTGAACTTCGTGCCCGTGGTGAAAAGTACTAATAAGGAAACCCTATCATGGCAAAAGGTGTACGCGAAAAAATTAGATTAGTTTCTTCTGCTGGTACAGGTCATTTTTATACCACTAGCAAAAATAAAAGAACTATGCCTGAGAAAATGGAAATCAAAAAATACGATCCTGTTGTTCGTCAGCATGTTATTTATAAAGAAGCTAAAATTAAATAGTTATCTAATAAATAAAAAAACCCAGCAAATGCTGGGTTTTTTTATATCATTATATAAAATTCTCTTAATATTATTTGTAATAAATTATGCAATATATTTTATTTATCTAGGATGAGCAAAAGACGGATAATTCATTTCAAATATTAAAGAATATAAATCATAAATTATACCTGTTTAAGTAAAATAAATTATTTATTAAAATTTTACAAAAAAAAAGCTTCAGTAAAACTGAAGCTTTTTTAAGAAAATAGTTAATACGTTATTTTAAATAGTGTTGTTCATATACTTTTGCTTTTTTATCATCAAAAGCATGTTCCCAACGAGCAATAACAATCGCTGCTAATGCATTACCTACAACGTTAACAACAGTTCTACCCATATCTAAAATACGCTCTACCCCCATAATATAACCAATACCCTCAAGTGGAATACCTACACTACCAAGGGTTGCAGATAAAACAAGAATTGAAGCACCTGGTACACCTGCTATGCCTTTAGAAGCAATCATCAATGTTATAACAATAATAATTTGATCTAGAATAGTTAAATCAATATGAAATAACTGAGCCAAAAAGATGACCGTAATACTTTGATAAAGCGTTGAACCATCGAGATTGAAGGAATAACCAGTTGGAATAACAAAACTTGTGATCGATTTTGGAGCACCATATGCTTCCATCTTTTCAATAATTTTGGGTAATGCCGTTTCAGAACTGGCTGTTGAAAATGCTATGACTAACTCTTCTTTTAATATTTTTAAAAGGGTAAAAATATTAAATCTACAAAGTTTACATACAAGTCCTAATACTACTAATGTGAAAATAATCATTGCTGAATAAACAGTTAAAATTAATTTAAACAACGGTAGAAGAGATTCAAATCCATATTTAGCAACTGTTACTGTGATGAGCGCAAAAACACCAATTGGCGCATAACGCATAATCATATTGGTTACTTTAAACATGGTGTCAGATACCACTTTTAAGAAGAAAACAAATGGTTCACGTTGTTTATCTGGTAACGACATTAAACCTAAACCGAAAAAGACACAGAAAAAGATAACTGGCAAAACAGCGCCATCAGTCATAGCTTTGAAGATATTAGCTGGGATCATATCTAGTATCATCACAATCAAACCATGAGGTTTTCCGCTTAATTCTTCTGCGGCTTTAGTATATTTAGTGATATCTGTCGTTGCTAAGGTTGTTGAATCAATTCCCGCACCAGGTGCAAAAATATTTCCCCACAAAAGCCCTAATAAGATGGCAATCGTGGTGATAATTTCAAAATAGAGAATTGTTTTGAAACCCAATGTTCCTAATCTTTTTGAACCACCAATACCTGCAATGCCTAAAGTTAGAGTACTGAGTATAATAGGTAATACAATCATTTTAATTAAACGAATAAAGATATCACCTGCTGGTTGAAAAATGTTAACTATCGAAAATTGATAGTATGAATGTAAAGGATGGCTTGGGACAGAAAGTTCAAATAAATAAGCGCCCATCGCTACGCCTAGTATCAAAGCAATTAAAATTTGCCATGCAAGATTCGTTAAGATTTTCTTTAAAAAAAATGACATTTAATACTATTCCTTTTCTGGATTTTATAAATAAAAAAGGATTAGTTATAACTAATCCTTTTTGATAATTAAAAATTATTCTTCGGACTCCAGAGCTGAATTCTGCCGTTCCTCATCTTGAGAAAAATCAGATTCACTTTCCTCATCCTCAGTTTCAGCTATTCTCTGTAATCCAACCACTTTCTCGTTATCTGCTGTACGAATAAGCATAACACCTTGTGTATTTCGGCCAACGATACTTACTTCTGATACACGGGTACGTACAAGCGTTCCAGCATCAGTGATTAACATAATTTGATCCGTTTCATCAACTTGAACGGCACCAACGACTTCACCATTTCTTTCACTAACTTTGATAGAAATCACTCCTTTGGTTGCTCGTGATTTAGTTGGATATAATTCTTGTTGTGTACGTTTACCGTAACCGTTCTGTGTTGCGGTTAAGATCGCGCCATCACCACGAGGAACAATAAGTGAAACAACTTTATCATTACTATCAAGTTTGATACCTCTAACCCCTGCTGCTGTTCGTCCCATGCAGCGGACTTTATTAGCTGGGAAACGAACAACTTTGCCATTAGCAGAAAATAACATAATGTCTTCAGTAGTTGAAAGCAGAGTAACCTCTTCATCCTCACTTTCAATATCCTCAACAACATTATCATCATTAAGTTCTTCATCATCGCAAACAGCAGAAGGATCATTACTTGTTAGATCAATACCAATTAATTCATCATCATCACGTAAATTAATTGCGATAATACCACCACTTCTAGGACGGCTAAATTCAATTAATGAAGTTTTCTTAACTGTACCTTGTGCAGTTGCCATAAATACACAATGTTCATCATCAAATTCTCGGACTGGTAGAATTGCAGTAATTCGTTCACCTGCTTCAAGTGGTAATAAATTGATAATTGGACGTCCACGTGAACCTCTACTTGCTTCAGGTAATTGATAGACTTTCATCCAATATAACCGTCCACGGCTTGAGAAACAAAGAATAGTATCATGTGTATTTGCTACTAGTAATTTTTCAACAAAATCTTCTTCTTTGATTTTGGTTGCAGATTTACCTTTACCACCTCGACGTTGCGCTTCATAATCAGATAAAGGTTGGTATTTTACATAGCCTTGGTGTGAAAGAGTTACAACAACATCCTCTTGAGCAATAAGATCCTCAATATTAATATCAGCACTGCTTGCTGTGATCTCAGTTTTTCTTGCATCTTGAAATTGATCACGAACCGCTTCAAGCTCTTCACGAATCACTTCCATTAAACGTTCTGGACTAGCTAAAATATGTAATAACTCACTAATTTGAATAAGTAATTGTTTATACTCATCCAAAATCTTTTCATGTTCTAGACCCGTTAAACGATGTAGACGAAGATCTAAAATAGCCTGTGCTTGTGCTTCTGATAGGTAATAATAACCATCACGAATACCAAATTCTAGTGCTAAATCTTCTGGTCGGGCAGCATCATTACCCGCTTTTTCGAGCATTGCTGCTACATGACCAAGCTGCCAAGCTTGAGATAATAATTTACTTTTAGCTTCAACTGGTGTTGATGCAGCGCGAATTAATTCGATAATGGGATCAATGTTAGCTAGCGCAATAGCTAATCCTTCTAAAACATGAGCTCTTTCACGAGCTTTACGTAATTCATAGATAGTTCTACGAGTGACTACTTCACGTCGATGAAGCACAAAGGCTTCAATCATATCACGTAAATTTAAAAGTTTAGGTTGCCCATTATGTAAAGCTACCATATTGATACCAAAGGAGACTTGCAATTGAGTCAATGAGAATAAGTTATTTAATACAACCTCAGCGACAGCATCTCGTTTAATTTCAATAACAATTCGCATCCCATCTTTATCAGATTCATCACGCAGTGCTGAGATACCTTCAACTTTTTTGTCTTTGACTAATTCTGCTATTTTTTCGATCAGTTTTTTCTTATTAACTTGATATGGAATCTCATTAACAATGATTGTTTCACGTCCAGTATGATCATCAACTTCGATAGTTGCTTTAGAACGAATATAGATAATACCACGTCCGGTTCGGTAAGCATTTTCAATACCCTTTCTGCCATTAATTAAAGCGGCAGTAGGGAAGTCAGGCCCATGAATATGTTCCATTAATCCATCGACTGAAATATTTTCATCTTCAATAAAAGCAAGGCAACCATTAATGACTTCAGATAAATTATGAGGAGGGATATTAGTTGCCATACCCACTGCGATACCTGAAGAACCATTGATTAGTAGATTAGGAATACGCGTTGGCAATACATCAGGGATCATTTCTGAGCCGTCATAGTTTGGAGAGAAATCAACAGTTTCTTTATCAAGATCAGTCAATAACGCGCCTGCAAACTTTTGCATACGTATTTCAGTGTAACGCATTGCTGCAGCCGAATCACCATCAACAGAACCAAAATTGCCTTGACCATCAACTAACATATAACGTAATGAAAATGGCTGTGCCATACGTACGATTGTGTCATATACAGCAGAGTCACCATGCGGATGGTATTTACCAATGACATCCCCAACGACACGAGCAGATTTTCGATAAGGTTTATTCCAATCGTATCCGGCTTCATGCATGGCAAAAAGGACCCTTCTATGGACCGGTTTTAAGCCATCGCGTACATCAGGTAAAGCACGCCCAACAATGACAGACATTGCATAGTCAAGATAAGAGGATTTTAGCTCATCTTCAATATTAACGGGGGTTATTTCTTTGGCTAGTTCGGTCATAACACCATATTCTCTTATTAAATTAGGTCATCAAAATAGCTTGTAATTATAGCATAAAATTCGTTATTAATGCAGGACTATACTGTTTTTATTTCAACTTATTCATGTTGAATAAACAAAGTATTTTCAATTAATTGGCATAAACAATTTAAAATCATGGCATGCATTTCATATGCCATTACTTTTTTGTAAGATGGAACTCTTATTTCAATATCATTTTGACCTAGTAAGCCAATAACTTCACCACCATCAAAGGCAGTTAAAGCTACAATTTTCATATCTTTAATCACTGCTTCTTGAACAGCACGAATAATTGAACGGCTGTTACCTTGGCAAGTCAATACGATCAAAATATCACCGCGATGACCCAAAGCTTGTATTTGGCGAGCATATACTTCTTCATGATTAGCAATTGCACTCAATAATACATTATCCGATACCAAAGCTATAGCGGGTATGCTGGGCCTTTCTATATTAATACTGGTAATTAATCGAGAAGTAAAACTTTGTACATTTGCAGCTGATGAACCATTGCCACAACTCATAATTTTATTACCATTAAGTAAACCTTGAACAATAATGCTTGCCGCTTTTTCAATTGATGTACCTAAAGACTCAGCCATTACAATTTGAGTTTGAATACTCTCAGTAAAATAATTTTTAATTAAATCTTGCACGTTTTTCACCTAAAAATTAAAACGCATTAATAATCCATTTTTGGTTTTTGCCCGTAATGGCAAAAATATCAAATCTAAATTCTGTATCATCAATATTCATATTTTCTGACAACATCCAGAGTTGTGCCGCTTGCTTAATTTTATTTTGTTTACTAGATGTTACTGTCATTTCAGCATTACCAAAATTAGCATTTTTTCGATAACGGACTTCAACAAAGACAAGACATTGTTTATCACGCATAATCAAATCAATTTCGCCTAAACGATACTGGCTATTTTGAGCAATAAACAAAAGTCCCTGTTTTAGTAAATATTGACAAGCAATGTCTTCATAATACTTGCCAATTTTTTTGTTATTCTTGTGAATTTGATTTAGATGACACATGGGTATATTGTTGCCAAGATAAAGCACGAGTGACTTCACATTGATCCTTCGTCGATAATTCTCCTGTCATACCATTTAAAAAGTCAGTTTGATAGGAATTGATTTGATTAAAGCGATTTGCGAGTCTCCATGCATCTATCCCCATTGCATATAAACGCATTAATGAATAATTTTTCTTGATATTATGAGGGATCATTTCTGACACATTATCAGAATAATTAACGATCATTGGGATTTCAGCATACTCTGTATGATTCATATCATAATTAAAATCCTCTGAAGCATTCGCCACATGACTTTTAGAGCTTGTGTAGATCATAAGTGATGATGAATTACCAACTGTTCTTCCTGCTGCCATATCAATCATTGGTTTAATAAGAGTTAGTTCATCGTATGAGGCATAAATATAGACAGCGTCAAAATTATCGGATTGATCTTCTGTATTATTTGTTAAAATCGGCGTTCCAGTAAGTGTTATCCCAACATCACGATTCATACCAGAACTTAATGTACTTTTATTACCAAAATATTGGACATAAGCTTGTGAGCTATCAGATGATAATTCAGACCATTTTTTGGCAAAACTTTGAGCCACACGTTGACCGAGATCATTTTGAGGAACAAGCAATAACGGCTTTAATTTGTTTTGCGCATAAATATGATCTGCTGCATCTTGTGCTTCATCTTCTGGTGATAATGCGAAATAACACATTTTACTCGCTGTGGTGGAACTATTATCCACTTTATTTAATGCTAAAACAGGTAAAGAAGGAGATAATTGTTTAATCTTAATCACTTCATCTTTCAATAAGGGGCCAACTATCAATTCTACATTTTGTTCCTTAGCTTGTCTTAGAAGTACATCTATTTCGGTACTTGTTGTATCAAGTAAAACTATACTTTGTTGTGGCTCTTGTGGAAAAAATTTAATAGCATCAAAATAACCTTGTCGAATAGTATCACCAAAAATACGTGATGAACCTGTTAATGGTAATAATAATGCTACTTTTTTAGCATTAGCATCATCAACATTTAATACTGGTTCTCCAGTTAATACAGAAATAATATTTTTAGCAGGATGATCTGGATATTGTATTAACCAATCATTTACAGCCTGTTTTAATAATTGGCTCTGTTTTTGTACTTTTTCTGTAATAATTTCGGGTGTATCATCTTCTTGTGTTTTTAGTTCTATACTATTACGCTTATAAGCATCAGTTAGATTAATCCAACCTTGTAAGGTTATTTCATCTTCATAAACTAAAATGGCATTAATATCTTTAGAACTTAATTTACTAAAAAATTTCCATGTATCATTTAATAATTGTTTTTTCTGGTTTGCTGGGATATATTTTTCTAATTCAATATAATCATGGGCTTGTCCATTAACATCTCTATTTTTTTCATCCAAACTTAATTTAATAAAGTAGTAACGGTATAATTGTGAATTAGTTAATTCATCAGAATTTAACTGTTTGATATTAAATGATTTGCCTGATTTTACGGCAATTTCACCTTGCAATAATAATTTTTCTTTTTGTTGTTTATCATTGAGATCAGAAGATAGTTGAGATAATAAATCCTTTGCTTGAGAAACTTTATTTTCTTTAATTAATGCCTGAATAGCTAATAAATGCCAATTGGTTTTAACATTTCCAGAACTTTGATCCGCGAGAGATAGATAATAACTAGAACTTTTATTTCCATCATAATCATTAAGTTGAGCTTGATTACTTGGGCATCCAGTTAAAAATGTCAATAATGTAGATATTAATATTGTATAAAAGAAATTTTTTAAATTCATACACCTACTCTCTTGTAATTTGCTATCCCCAAATTCGTTGCACATGAACAGTAATTTCTTCGCGATCATGATAAAGCTGTTTAGCCTGAATTTGAACATTGATTTGATTATTATTTAATTCATCGTTGAGTAACTTTATATTTTGTTTTACTTCTTCATACCTTTTTTTCATTGGTAATTTAAGATTAAAAATAGTTTCTCGACACCAACCGTTAATAAGCCATTTGGCTATTAGTTGCGTTACTTTAGTCGGCTTTTCAACCATATCACAAACTAACCAATAAATATTATGCTTTTTAGGTATAAATTTAAAGCCATCTTCACGATAATGTTTAACTTGCCCAGTTTCCATTAACTTATCATTCATTGGACCATTATCAATAGCATAAACCATCATACTTCTTTTGACTAATTGATAAGTCCAACCGCCTGGGCAAGCACCTAAATCAACCGCGTTTAAACCACCTTTTAAGCGTTCATCCCATTCCTCATAAGGAATAAAAATATGGAAAGCCTCTTCTAATTTTAATGTAGAACGACTTGGTGCATCAGCAGGAAATTTTAGTCTTGGTATTCCCATATAAAATGGTGAATTATTCTGGCTTAAAGAATAACCAACATAACAACTATTGCTATTAGTAAAAAATAGATGAATAACAGGTTTTGTTGGATTTTCAACTTTTAACAAAATACGTTTACTTCGCAATGCTTGACGAAGTGGTACAGTAAATTTGCGACAAAATCCAGCTAATTCTTTACCTTCATTCGTATCAGGAACTTCTACACGCACATCACCTGCATTATTTATTAGACCAGATAACGCATTAATTATTGAAGTGATCCGATCGTTAGCTGGCAAATTAGTCAATAAATCACCGGATACAAACATTTGTCTAGCAAAAATCAGGGTACGAAAAGAGAGTTTTTTTATCAGTATTGTAGCTTGATCATCTTGATAACATTCAAAAGTGACATACCCACTGTTTTCTATCACTTTGGCAAAACCAAATATTTCTAGTTGTGCAGCTCTATCTGTGATTTCTGCAGCACATTCTTTTTCAAAACCACAACGACAGTATAGAATAATTTTATTTAGTTTTTGCATTTCGTATTTTTACTCATCAAACAGACACTATAAAAAATAATTGGATTAATCAGATTGAACATCATCAGTATACAAAGGTGCTTCCCCCTTTGGACGAGTTTTAAATCGTCGGTGTAACCACATATATTGTTCTGGAGCTTTTAAAATTTCCTTTTCAATAGCTTTATTCATAAAAGTTGCTGCTCGTACATCATCTTCAATAGGATAGCCTTCAAGCGCTGGTGTTACATATACTGTATAGCGACCATTTTTCTCACGCTTAGGTGTAAATGGAATAATGGCGGGTTGTCCTAATTTAACCAATATGCGTGTACCTATCGTAGTTGCTGCTTTTTCTACTGAAAATAATGGAGCAAATACACTATTTTTAGGTCCATAATCATGATCTGGGGCATACCAAAGTAACTCTCCATTTTTTAATGCACGGATCATACCCTTGGTATTATAGCGATCTAACATGTATTTATTAGATTTGAGTCTACCTTTAAGCTGAATATAATCCATTACCAGATTATCATTTGGTCGATAAACCCCTACGCCAGGATGACTCATTCCCAAAATACGCGCTCCCAATTCTAATGTTAAAAAATGGATTCCAATAAGTAAAACACCTTGACCGGATTGCTGTACATTTTTGATATATGGATCACCAACAATAGAAGAATGTTTAGCTAATCTTTTATCAGACCAGAACCATGCCATTCCTGTTTCAAAAATAGCTAATCCTGTGGAAATAAAATTTCTTCGTAATATTTGATCACGTTCAAGCTGTGATTTTTCAGGAAAACAAAGTTTAAGATTTTGTCTTGCTGTTTCTTTACGCTTACCAATTAATTTCATTGAAAGCAATCCTAAACCTTTTCCTAATTGATAAATTACTGGGTAAGGAAATAAAACAATTAAATATAAAATGCCAATACCAAACCACGTTAACCAGTAACGAGGGTGAAGTAGGCGTTTAGTAAAGATAGGATGGATTTCCTGATTTTGACTCATATTAAGATTAAGTTATTGTTAATAACAAAGTTGATTATTATATACTATATCTTGATTTAAAGGGCAAAAAATAGAAAGATCTTCGAAACAATAATTTATTGAATAAAGTATAGTTAATACAGATCACAACAATATATAATTATTTGCTGTGATCTTCGTTCTTTAAATTTTATATGCTAACGTAATATTTTTCTGAAACTTTTTTATAAGAATCTAAACCGCAACAGGTGCTTTGATCGCAGGGTAAGGATCATAGTCAATAATTTCAAAGTCCTCAAACTCATAGTCAAAAATTGTTGGTGGTTTACGTCTAATAACAAGTTTTGGCAGTGCCCTAGGAGTTCGACTCAATTGTAAATGAGTTTGCTCCAGATGGTTTGAATATAGGTGCGTATCACCACCAGTCCAAACAAAATCGCCCACATCCAAATTACACTGCTGAGCAATCATATGAATCAACAGTGAATAGCTAGCGATATTAAATGGTAATCCTAAAAACACATCGCAAGAACGTTGATAAAGCTGACAAGAAAGTTTACCATCAACGACATAAAATTGAAAAAATGCATGACATGGAGCTAAAGCCATTTGATCCAATTCCCCAACATTCCAGGCAGAAATGATTAGACGCCTTGAATCAGGATCATTTTTGATTTGATCTATCAGTTGTGATACTTGATCGATGTGCTGACCGTTAGGCGAAGTCCATGCTCGCCACTGTTTTCCATAAACAGGACCTAAATTACCATTCTCATCTGCCCATTCATCCCAAATAGTTACTTTATTATCTTTTAGATAGTTAATATTTGTGTCGCCTTTTAAAAACCATAGTAATTCATGAATGATAGAACGTAAATGGCATTTTTTTGTAGTGACTAATGGAAATCCATCTTGTAAATTAAACCGCATTTGATGACCAAAAATGGATAATGTTCCAGTTCCTGTTCGGTCTGACTTAGGCGCACCTTCAGCTAAAATCTTTTGCATAAGTGCTAAATACTGTTTCATTGTGTTGTCGCCTTTTTGTTAACTCTATATGTATATAAAAGAAATAAAATACCAGCAAAAATCATTGGTAGGCATAAAATTTGTCCCATACTAATGATATTAAAAAATAGTCCCAATTGCTCATCAGGTTGTCTAAAGAATTCGATTATAAATCGAAATAAACCATAACAAAGCAAAAACAATCCAGAAACAGCACCAGTTGGTCTATTTTTACGAATGAACAAATTTAGAATGATAAATAAAACAATCCCTTCAAACATCATTTCATAAAGCTGAGAAGGATGTCTTGGTAAAATACCATTAAGAGTAGTATAAAGCGATAACCACTCTGGATGTGCTTGTACAAACATAAAATCAGCATGAGAGGAAGTTGGGAATAACATACCAATGTGTGATTGAGTCACACGCCCCCAAAGTTCGCCATTAATGAAATTACCAAATCGTCCAAACATTAATCCAATAGGTACTAATGGAGCAACAAAGTCAGCTACTTGCATAAAGGTTTTATGATTCTTTTTTGCGAAAATTGCAATAACGCAAATTGCGCCTATTAAACCACCATGGAAAGACATACCGCCTTCCCAGACTTTAAACAATATAATTGGATTTTCGATAAAAACTCTAAAATTATAAAAAAAGATATAACCTAATCGTCCGCCTATAAAAAGCCCTAAAAAACCCCAGAATAGCAAATTTTCAACTTGTTGTATTGTCCATTGGCTATTAGGTTTATTTGCCCTTCGTTTAGCTAAATAAAGTGCTCCAAGTACCCCAAATAAGTACATTGCACCATACCAATGGAGCGATATGGGACCTAGTGAAAAAGCAATTGGATTGAAATTAGGAAATTGTAAGTATTGATTCATTTTTTAACACACTGTTTATTTTTTCGTTTATGAGCGAAGAAATTAAATCGTTTCTTCTTAGAAACATTTGCTATTGGCGCTTCCACCTCAGATTGGATGCTAAATACTAACAATGAAAATTCTTTCATTGCTTTTCGATAAACTTCACGTTTAAAAGCAATAACCTGACGAATAGGATACCAATAACTAACCCACTTCCAATCATCAAATTCAGGAGTAGAAGACATATTAAGATTAATTACCGATGTATCAGAGATTAATTCTAATAAAAACCATTTCTGTTTTTGACCAATACAAACAGGTTGATTTTCCCAACGTATCATTCGTTTAGGTAATTTATAGCGTAACCAACCGTTTGTAACGGATAGAATTTTTACATCTTGAGGTAATAATCCTACTTCTTCGTTTAATTCACGAAACATTGCCTGCTCAGGCGTTTCGTTTAGTTTTATTCCGCCCTGAGGAAACTGCCAAGAATTTTGTCCATAACGACGAGCCCAAAGTACTTGACCATACCTGTTACAAATAACTATTCCTACATTTGGACGGTAGCCATCATTATCAATCACTGACTACCTCAAAAAATTTATTCTTATATAGCTAAATTGTTTCATACATACAGCAAGAAATAAATAGGAAAATGAATTAATCGAGTAAATATACCTTTATATAGTTTGTTTTTTAGATAATTTGATAATCGTTATAATATTAATTATGGCAAAAGTTACTTCAATTGCCAGACTACCTAAAGATCCTATCCATAAACTATAAATAATCCATAGAACACTGCTCATTAGTATAAGTAGCCGCATTTTCTGCTGTTGTAAACGAAATAATGCAATAGTAACTAATGTAGTACCGATAACAGATAAATAATTTATAAATTCAGTCGTATCGGGAGTAGTAAGAAAATAAAATATCCACATTAAAGCAATAAAAAATAACATTGCTAACATATTTTTAGTGTAATTCGAAGTAATATTTCTAAATATATTGACTATATTAAGAATTGCCGCAGGATAAGACTCTGGACCCAATAAGTAAAAGTGTACAGTCATAATGATATTAACAATTGTTAACTGCCAACGAAAAGCATTATCACTACGTTGTAAGAATGCACTAATACCTACAAGATAACCTAAAATACCAATTAATTGAGGTAAAGTAGTATATCTATCAATAAAATCTGGGCCCATGAATTGATACAAAAAGTTTAGATTATCCATTGTTCACTCCATAGATAAATGGATCTAATAATTAGTTAGTAACTTACATATGAATAAACAATAAAAAAATAGTTTATTAAAAGTGATTAATAAAATAATCATCTAATCACATACTCAAACATACAAACTTCTTTAGAAGTTTGTAATTTCTGTATGCAAAAAAGCCCAGCATTCCTGCTGGGCTCTCAATATAT